>JBDUBY010000008.1:0-13931 GCA_040003735.1 Parafilimonas sp. | reverse complement strand
ATTTTTATTATGCCTGATTCTCCTGAAATGATTTTCTGGACATGGAGTTTGTACCTGGTTGTTTGTATAACGCAACATGAAAATAAATGGAAATACTGGCTGCTTTTTGGTATTGTCTGCGGCCTTTGCATAATGAGCAAATTGCATGGTTTGTATTTATGGGTCGGCGTTGGGTGTTACACATTATTGTATAAACGAAAATGGCTGGCCAATATAAAATTATACACGGCGCTTGCTATAAGTATTGCTATCTGTTTGCCTATTTTATTCTGGAATATCAAATACAATTTCATCACCTATAAATTTGATGGAGCAAGAATTAATATTGAAGGCGCAACGCATAACTGGCAATATTTGCTTAATGAAACAGGCGCGCAATTCTTTATTAATAATCCTGTAAACGTTGTGTTTATTGTAATAGGGTTGTTCGCATTGCGCAAACGTTTTTTGCCACGTCTGCAGGCATTAACTATTTTTAATTTTACCGGTATTTTATTGGCGTTAACATTAATTACTATTTCAATTTACAAACAAACATTACCGCATTGGAGCGGGCCTGCATATATTTCGCTGTTGCCGTTGGCAGCGGTTTATCTTGATAAAAGAACCAAAAGCAATTCACCATTTTTTGTGCGGCTAAGTGTAGGCTTACACGTTTTTGTTTTAATAGCCGTTGTATTGATAATTTATTTTTTTCCAAAAAATTTTGGTGTGCCTTCGGGCAAATATGTTGGTCTGAATGATATAAGCCTTGATATGTATGCATGGAAACAATCTGGCAAAAAATTCGACAGCATTTATACAAGTTACCGTCAACAAAACCTTATACCTGCAAACACGCCGGTTGTTTGTTATAAATGGTGGGGAGCGCACATTGAATATCATTTTTGCCGGCCGTTAAATATAAAAATGATTGGCCTTGGCAACATGATGGATTTGCATGAATACCTGTGGATGAATGCCATCAGGAAGGATTCTGTAAACATGCAGCAGGCATTTTGTATTGTGCCTTCAGATGAATTTTACAACGTTAAAAATGCTTATAAGAATTATTACAATCGCGTTGATAGTGTTACCAGTATTCAAACATTTCGCGGCAATAAACCAGCGCATAATTTTTATGTATATCATCTTTCTGGCTGGAAGGGTGATTTGCCTTTAATTGATAAATAATTTTGTTATCAGCAATAATTCTTTGTGGCATCGTTCCTTGTGTCACTCACTTGTGCTGCAGTTTTTCATGGCAGCAATTCATTTCATCATTACCGGTTCAATTTAAAAAAACAGAATGGCATAGTATTAGTAATTTCATGCGTATAAAAATTTAATTATGGCTAATCAAAAAGACATGCATCCTGAAAAATCCGGCGAAGCAAACAGCAATAAAGAAACCGGCGACGATAATGGTTTCTTTACTGATAATGAAAACTCACTTCAAACAAAAGAAGAGTACGAAAAAGACAAAAGCAATCATCCTGGCAAAGATGAAAAAGTTGTTCCGCTTTCACCAAGCACTTCTGAAACACTTGGCGATAAAATCACCGTTAATTCAGATAATGAAGATATGGTAACGCCCGTAAAAGACGATAATCCTGATTCTTACAATAATGAAGACGACCAGGCGCATTAATTATTTCACGCCATTTTTATCATCCCACCAGCCTTTCATTTTTCTTATGTAAAGTATTTGGCCTGTGTGATAAGCATTGTGTGTACCGATGTGCGCAACAGTTGAAGCAATCATTGACAATTTTTTATCATCAGCATGTTGCACAAAATCTTCCAGGGCAGTTAAAACACTATCCAATCTTTGTGTTGTTGCTGCCCACGATTTTTCATCAACCGGGCTAAAGGTTTCTTTATTGTCACCACTAAATGCATCTGGCTTAACGCCAGTGAATTTATCCAGTGCTTGCTTGTTCCAAAAAATAAGATGTGTAGTTAACTGCGCAATAGAATGATTTTCGCTGCTGTCTTTCCAGTTTGCCTGTTCCGCGGTAAGCCCTGCAACAGCAATAGTAGGCGGAACAAACCAGTCTTCTATATTATGCGTTGTTTTAAGTTGTTCTAATAAAATTGATTTTAATGTTGGCGTGGAATCGTTTTGCGCATTGGAGGTATAAACAATCAATGCAAAACATAAACTTAAAAAGTATTTCATGTGCAGGTTTTAAAGTTGAAATTATTACAATCAGCAATATCAATTAAAACCTGCACTGAAATTTATATAAGCGGTAGTTTATCAACTTTATTAAATAATAATATTAATGGTTTGCGGTATGTACCATCATTATCATTTTTTTATTTTTGATTAATTAAAGTATCCATCTTTACAGAAGGGGCAACCAGAATAACTTTTACCGGTGGAGCTGGCGGTGGCGGAGGAGGAACTGGTTCTTTTAGTTCGTTTTTTTCATTGCCTTTCTTTAAAATGATTTCAACAACACCAATCTTTCCTTTATCTCCATATTTATCTGTTGCAGTTTTATCTTTTAGAATGTTTATGCTTTCAATAGTCGCAGCATCTATCTTTTTCATTTCTGCTTCGGAAATAATTTTCCCGTCTAAAACATATAAAGGCGAAGTTGTATCTTTTCCATTTGTGTTTTGTAGTTGATACAGTTTTGATCTATCGAAAGAATTATTCGCATACATCGCAATTCCCTGCAAAATATTTTTCGCCATCAGCTCAATTTTTGCATCGTTTTTTAAAATAGCCGCATCGTTTGCGTTCGTTATATAACCGCATTCAATTAAAGCTGAAGGAATCTTAGTGTTGTCCATTACCCATATTCCAACATTCCGTGTGTTCAATGCAGAGGCAGGCTTAAAATCAACGTTCATATTTTGCAGAATAGACGAACCTAAAACCTGGCTTTGCTCTAATAACTTTTTGTTTCTTTCAGATATATAAACTTCCATTCCTGATCTTGCAATTTGGTCATTTTTGGGTGCTGAACTAACATGTATTGAAACAAATGCATCAGCATTTTGTGCATTGGCAAAATTTGATTTTTGTTGCGGTGACATAAACACATCACTATTTCTTGTGAGAATTACATCTACACCATATTCCGATGAAAGATCTTTCATCTTTTCTGCAATCTTTAGTGTAATATTCTTTTCATTTAAGCCGTTTCCTAAAGCGCCATAATCTTTTCCTCCATGTCCTGCATCAACTACTAAAACAAATGATTTTCCTTTGTTTATATTTTCTATTGATTGATCTGAATTTTTACTTTTAATAGTGAAAGCAAACAAACATACAAGTGTTGCAATCAAAGGCAAAACAAGTATGCGGCGTACATAGCTAAAGCCTGGTTTTTTTGATGTGGTAAGCATAATTAATCTTCGTTTAATTGGTGAATAAAAAATTGGTTGTGCAGGTAAAAAATTAAATTTTCCAAAGTGTGCAGTCAGCAACATTTTTGCAAAAGCATCTGCATCAGAATGTTTAACTGCATTTTCATCGGCAATAAATTCATGTATTAAAAACAATTCTTTTTTTATTAAATGATAGAAAGGATTCATCCAGTAAAAGCATAAAACAAGCTGCATAAAAATCTTATCCAGGCTATGTTTTTGTTTGATGTGTGTTAGTTCATGACTTAATATTTGTTTGCCTGTTTCATCATCAAGGCTAATATCATTTCTCCAGAAAATATTTTTGCAAAATGAGAAAGGAGCAGTGGCTATATCTGTGTTTATAAAATCAAAATCAGGTAAACGTTGTACAGGATATTTCTTTTTTAAGCGGTGTATTTTTATAACACGAATGCAAAATATTACGAGTAAACAAAAGCTTAATGCTGTTAAAAGATACAAACCAATTTGTTCAAAATTTAAACCAGCATGTCCATTTACTATAACATCTTCTTCTCCTTTTCCATACACTATTTTATATAAATGAATTGTTTGCGGTGAGCTGCTGAAAAAAGTAAACCATTGCAATTGTAAAAGCGGTAATACAATACTTATAGTAACGGCCAACAACAAATAAAAACGATTGTAATAATGGAATTGTTTATTGCGTAGTGCAACATGATAATACAGGAAAAGCAAACCGCTGATGCAGCTAACTTTTAAAAAATAAAGGCTTAATTGCTGAAGCATATTATTTCTTTTTTAATTGTTGTAATAAAAGTTCAAGCTCTTCAACACTTAATTTGTTTTCTTCTACTAAAAACGAAACGGCTTTGCTGAAAGAGCCGCCAAAATATCCCTTCACCAAACTGTTCATTGAGTTTTTTGAATATGCAGGTTTGCTTACAAGCGCCGAGTATTCATTCATTCTTCCAAAAATTTCAGTGGTAACAAATTTTTTATCAATCAGAATTTTTAAAAGTGTAGCAACCGTATTTGAATGCGGCTTGGGATTCGGCATTACTTCAAGTATATCTTTTAAAAACCCTTTTTCAATTTTCCATAAAGCCTGCATTACCTGTTCTTCTGCTTTCGTTAATGTTTTAATCTGCATATAACTAAAAATTTAGTCAAACTTAAAACTAATTACTTAGTTATACAACTATTTCTTTAGTTAATGTTTTTATAATGCTTTGAAATTGCGGTTGGCAAGTCAATTAATTTATTTTTACTTTTGACTTTATAATTTTAAAAAATGTTTGAACCAATTGTTACCGTAAGGAACGCTAATATATACCAGGGAGACAGCCTTATTTTGAGTGATGTGAACTTTACCGTGGAGCGTGGCGAATTCGTTTATCTTGTTGGAAAAACAGGAACCGGCAAAAGCAGTCTTTTAAAAACATTGTATGGCGAGCTTACTTTAAGGGAAGGTGATGCTTCTGTTGCAGGGTATGATATAAGAAAAATGAACTGGAAAAAAGTGCCTTTTCTGCGTCGTAACCTTGGTGTTGTTTTCCAGGATTTTCAATTGCTTACTGATAGAAATATAAATGAAAACCTGCGGTTTGTTTTAAAAGCAACGGGCTGGAAAGATGATAAATTAATGCAGGAAAAAATTGCTGATGTACTGGATAAAGTTGGCCTTAAAAGCAAAGGTTTTAAAATGACGTATGAATTAAGCGGTGGCGAACAACAACGTGTTGATATTGCACGAGCTTTGCTTAATTCACCAAAACTTATACTGGCTGATGAACCTACAGGAAATCTTGATCCTGAAACGAGCGATGAGATAATGCAATTGCTTTTTAATATTTGTAAAGATTATGGCACATCAATTATAATGGCAACGCACGATTTTATTGTTATAAGTAAATATCCATCACGCATGCTTAAAACCGAAAGGGGAAAAGTGTTTGATAGCGCAGTTGCTGAGGTATAATGCTGAATAGAATTGATGCAGTACAAGGGAGTGACACAACCGTGCTTAATTCATGTACTGCAGCTAAGTACATAAAATATTTAATCTAAGTTTTTCCAAATCCAGTTTACTATTTGTTCTGCGTTTGATTCATTTGAAAATTCAGTTTGTAAAAAATTTTTTCTGAATGTTTTTTCTGCAGTAGTAAACGGCTGATGATATAAAAGCTGTATGCGTTCTTTAAATTCATTAGCGGTATCAACAACATGGCATAAATCTTTCAAAGATGTTTCTGCGATCATTGAATTATTTGCAACGCAATGCCTGCCGTTATACAAAGCATTCAGCAATTTTATTTTTATGCCGGTTGTATTAAAAGAAGGCAACACATGTATGTGCGCTTTTAAAATAGTTTCATGCATTTGTTTTTCAACAGGATTTGCAATAAGCGTTGTGTTTTTATATTTTTTTACAGCATTAATAATTTTTTTTGAAGGATTTTTTCCCGCAACAACAAAAGGAATTTCAAGATGTTTAAATACATTTTTAAGCAACCATAAAATTGCATATTCATTTTCTTCTATTTCAAGATTGCCGTGATATAAACAATAAGAGCCCATGCCTTCAAGGCTTTCAACTTTCCAAGGCGGAATAAATAAAGGCAGGTAAAAAATATTTTTGCAGTTGAATTCTTTATGATAATAATCTGCATCCTGCTGCGCTACACACCAAAATGCATTTATGCGTGCACATAATTTTTTTTCGTAACGATATAATTTTTTTGATTCAAGCCAGTAATACATTTTCTTTTTTGGATGATGCGAAAACTCGTAGAGTTTTTCATAATAAACATGTTCAACATTATGCAGGCGCACAAACATTTTCCTGTTTTTGAAACGTGCATCAGCAGTAATATAGCTGCAATGAATCCCTTCCATTAAAATAGGATAATCATTTTGCAATAAGCGTTTCGTTAAAACATCATTTGTTCTGCTTGTAACAATATATGGAAGTTTTGAAGACAAATTTTTACTGCCTGTGTTGCGGTTATAATAAAAAACTTCTTCACAAAATTTGTTTAGTTCAGGCTGTTCGCTGCGTTCTTTGGTAAAGCAATGCAAATGAATTTTTATACCTTGTTGTTGCAATGCCGGCAGCTTATAAAATAGATCATATACAGCGCCATAATCAACAGGATACGGAACATTAAGCGTAATGATATGAAGATGCTTTTCCAAAAAACTATTTCAATAAATTTTCAAAAATTTTAGTATCAATTTCTTTCAATGTATGTTCAAAAACTTCGCGCCAGCCTTTCCAATCAGCGCAATTACTTAATGTAGAATTATGCCAAAGTGGAATAAAGACTCCATTATATTTATATACAATTTGTATAAGTTGGGAAACGGTTTTTTTTGCTCCTTCTAAATTAAGGTTTAAGTAATTATTCAACGTTCCATCCATATATGAAAAAGGAAAAAGACGAAGCGATGTTGTTTCATTATTAATCAGATCAAAAAATAAAAAAGAGTTACACGTGCCCGCGCGAAAACCATAATTAGCAGAATATCCTATTGTAAAATCTTGTGTAATATTATTGCTGATAAGATTATTATATGTGTAAGGAAGTTTTAATTTTAGATAATGCTGGCGGCTTGCTGTAATTTGTTTTGCAATTATTTTTTCTAACTTATTTTTTTCTGAAGTTATCAAATCTTGATTTGAGTTTGATGCATACGAAGGATGCAAACCAACTATTGCCTTTTGCGAAATATCTTTTATTAGCGCTTGAAACTTTTTATTTTTTGAAGACGGATTTTTGTCAAACCTTCCATATTCGCCCATATTAAAAAAGAATATTGGCTTCTTATTTTTTAATGAAGTAAAAATATAATCGTACGTATCAAACATATCTTTCTTTTTGTTTGATAAAACTGATAATTGTTTTTTTGCTTCATTAATATTTAATTGAAATATTTTTTTTAAAAGGCCGCCGAAAGTTCTAAAAATATTCCTGTTTTTATAAGCATAAGCAACATCAATATCAAAACTCAATGCAAATTTTGGTGTATGAATTTTGAATTGTAAAGAAGGAAAATACTGAAGTAATACTTTTTTTAATAATTCAATCCATTGCTCAATAACCGGAACGTCAAGTATGTTTTGTTTAAATAAAATGCTGTTCCTGTAATCATAATTTTCAAATTTATCTAAAGGCTCATTTAAATATTCTTCATACCGGCTTAGCAAATAAAATATTGCTGCAAATACATCAAATGGCAAAGCAGAATTATTGTTATGCGCGAATAATATCTTTATTTGATTGTAAGAAGTTGCATCTACTTCAGTCTTCTTTATATCATTTTCAAAAAGCAAACTGTGCGCATAAAAGAAAATCCCGTTTTCAAGCTTTTCGTTTGCATAAATAATTTTGAAATGAGTTGTGTTTAAAATGAATTGTTGCTTATCTGAAGTAATTGAATATTCGATGCCAAGTCTTTCTTCAAAAACATATTGCATTACATACTTAATGCGGTTAGTTATGTATGGCGTGTATATCGGCAGCATCAGGAAGCAAATACATTTTTATAGAATGAGATAAGTTTTTTTTCTTCCTGTTGCCAATTAAATATTCCGCTTGCAGGTGTGCAATTATTTTTTAGCTTTTTATATAAATCAGTATCATTCAATAACAAGTTTAAGGCAGAAGCTATTTCATTCTCAGCAACAGTATTTATCAGCACAGCTACTTCAAATTCATCATTAATTTTTTTGTATTCAGGAAAATTCATTGTTATCTGCGGAACGCCGGCTTGCATATAATCAAAAAATTTATTGGCAAGTGAATAGAGCTGGTTTAATCCAACCGGTTCAACCAAATTAATTCCAATATAAGCTTCCTGTGTTATCAATTGTAATGCTTGCGGAACAACTTTTCCCTTCAACAATATTTTATGCTGAAGATGATGTTGCTGAATTAGGCCTGCGATTTTTTCGAACAGGTTTCCATCACCATAAATATGTAATGTTGCATCAACATAAAGCATTGCAACAACAAGATTTTCCAAACCACGAGCTTCATTTACTGCTCCCTGGTATAAAATGTTTTTTTGCTTTTTTGTTTCAATGATTTCAGTTGCTTTTTTTATTGGCATATTTCGTATCACCTCATACAAAACATTGTAACGTTTTTTAAATTCTTCAGCAATTGAAAAACTTACTGTGTAACCGTTTTTAAATTTTGGTGCAGCAAACTTTTCTATTCGCAACCAGGTTTTTTTTACAGAAGGTCTTGCGATTACTTCTTTCATTTCTGTAAATAATTCATGCGCATCATATATTCTTTTTTTTCTGCGAAATACAGAAACAAAATAGCAGGGAAGGATCGTATCAAGATCAATCGCGCAAATGGCATCTGTTCTTACAAACAATAAATAAAAAAATAAACGAAGATTGTATTCAGAATAAAACAAAAATCCTTTATTAAAAAAACAGTGCAATCTTTTTTGTGCGAATAACTCTTTTTTAAGGCCAACAGAATCATGCAGCTTTCTGCCAACGAGCAATACATTATAATTAGCGTTGGCAAGCGAAGTACATATTCGCTGCATACGCTGATCGTAACTTAAATCGTTTGTAACTGTAAATACTATTTTTTTCAAATGGAAGAATTCTGTGCAGCAATTTATCTTTTCTTTTTATACTTTAATTCTACTTGTGCAACACCGTCGTTGATCATATCAATTCTCCTTGCTGCTTTTTTACTCAGGTCAATAATCCTTCCTTTTACAAAAGGTCCTCGATCTGTAATGTGCACTCTTACACGTTGATGATTGGTGAGGTTAATTACTGTAACTTTTGTTCCTAATGGCAATGTTTTATGTGCTGCAGTTAATTTATGCTGATTGAATTTTTTTCCGTTAGCCATTGGTCTGTGCACAAACTCGTTTCCGTAATAAGAAGCATTACCTGTTTCGGTGAGGTATTTTGCACAGGAAGAAAATAAAATGATTGAAAAAAATAAAAATGAGTTGAAGCAGTTGAATTTTCTCATGATAGCATTAAGCAACTTCTTCCATTCTGTAACTGATTTCTATTTGTGCAGAAAGAATATTAAAACTTTTTCGATGGTATTTACATAAGCCGTGTTCTTCAATTGCACGGCGATGTTCCTGTGTTCCGTAACCTTTATTTTGCGCCCAGTTATAGTGCGGAAATTCTGCATGCAACTCACGCATATATTTATCCCGGTAAGTTTTTGCAAGCACGCTTGCTGCAGCAATGCTTGCATAAATACCATCACCTTTTACAATGCATTCGTGTTTAATATTTCTCCAGGCTGTAAAGCGGTTGCCATCAACTAAAATTAATGATGGCTCAACAGGCAATTGTTCCAACGCCAAATGCATCGCTTTAAATGAAGCCCGTAAAATATTTATAACATCGATCTCGTCATTATCAATCATCGCGATAGCATAATACAAAGCTTTTTTTTCAATGTATGTTCGCAGCATTTCGCGCTGTTCAGCCGTAAGCAGTTTACTATCGTTTAAATCAGGATGATAAAAATTCTTTGGTAAGATAACTGCCGCCGCACACACAGGCCCGGCAAAACAACCTCTGCCGGCTTCATCGCAGCCAGCTTCAGGTTTTCTTTTTTTATGATAAGGTTTCAGCACTCAGTTATTTATTTAAAAGCAAAATAATGAAATCAATTTTTCTGAACTATGGTTTATCAACGGTTGTTAATAAATTTTATTTCACATCGGTCAAATTTTAAATGCTGTAATTTCATTTTAATAAGTGAAGAATAAGATGGTAAGCACAAAAAATTATTTTAAAGGATTGATGCCCGGGTCACAAAAAAAACGTTCGCAGGAAGTTCTGCGTTTCAACCCGGCTATTGAACCCAGCCGCAAAGAACCTGAAGAAATTAAAGTTGATGTATATGATTATAATGCGGATAACGTGGAGCATCTTGAATTTACCAGCGTTCATCATTGTAATAGATTTAGAGATAACGGGCATGTTACATGGATAAACATTGATGGTTTGCGCCAGGCTGATGTTGAAGCCATATGCAATGATTTTGGAATTCATCCTTTATTGATTGAAGATATTTTAAGTGTAGGCCAGCGTGCAAAAATGGATGAAATGGACAATGCAATATTCTGTTTGCTAAACATGATCTATTATAATGAAGAAGGAAGTTGTATTGAGCAGGAACAGGTAAGTATTGTATTGGGCAAAGATTATGTATTAAGTTTTCAGGAAGAAGCGAATCGTGATGTGTTTAATCCTTTGCGTGATAAATTAAAAGTTGCAGGAAGCAAACTAAGAGGCGCCGGTCCGGATTATTTATGTTATTCGCTTATTGATATAATTGTTGATAGTTATTATACCGTGCTTGAACGGCTTGGCGAGCATATTGAAGTTTTGGAAGAAGATATTATTCATCGTGGCGATGCACATTCACTTTCTCTAATAAACAACCTGCGAAAAGAACTAATTATTCTTAAACGAAGTGTGAACCCTGTGCGCGAAGTAGTGAATGGTTTTTTGCGCAGCGATAGTGAGCTGGTAAATGAAAAGATAATACAATATTTTAAAGATGTGTATGATCATATTGTGCAGGCAAATGACTTAGTTGAAAATTACCGCGACATGATGATGAGCCTGCAGGATCTTTATTTAAATAAAGTAAACCTGCGTATGAATGAAGTGATGAAAGTGATGGCAATTGTTACATGCCTGCTTGCGCCTGCAACCGTAATCGGCGGCATCTTCGGAATGAATTTTCAAACCATACCATACATACATAATCAATACGGTTTTTTTATAGCCGTAGCACTTATGCTTTTAATTCCTTTATGGATGGTGCGCGTATTTAAAAAGAGAGGCTGGTTTGATAATTAATTTTAAAAATTAATACAATTTTTTTTGGATTTGGTTTCCGGCATTACTTCATCGTAGCATTCGTTCTTGAGCCTATCCCGAACTCGATCCGGGATCGCAACACTTGTACTGCATTAATTCTATTCAGTAAACAAAAAGGCAAAGCCTTTACAAAATAATTGTAAAAGCTTTGCCGGCACGATTAACGAAAAACTTTATGATTTACAACTTAATTAAAAGCGTAGAATCCATTGGTTTTGTTGTATCGCTAGGAACTGTGTCTCTAACAATATAAGAATTGTGATTTACCGGAGTTGTCGCATTGCTGCTATTAAAATTCGCAACGCAAATTCCTATTGTACTCATTACAATTGCTGCGGAAAAAAGGATCTTTTTCATGATTAGTGTTTTTATGTTATTAATGATTCGTGGGCTTACCTTAAGCAACAACTCTGCCACTTTTTAAAACTCAATAAATTTTATCTTAATCATATTCAGCATAAATGCAATACGTGTAACATTTTAAACAACGTATATAGCTAACTGTTTGAAAATTTGTAAAAAATATATAAGTGAAATTGTTTTCCTGTTTAACAATAAAAAAAATATTTTACTTGTTATCTTAGCGATATGCCTTTCAATTTAGTTTCTCCTTACAAGCCAAGCGGTGATCAGCCTGAAGCCATACGACAATTAACAGATGCAATAAATAATGGCGAACAATACCAAACATTATTAGGTGTAACCGGGAGTGGTAAAACATTTACCATGGCAAACGTGATTCAAAATGTACAACGGCCAACACTTGTTTTAACACATAATAAAACATTGGTCGCTCAATTATATGGAGAGTTCAAACAATTCTTTCCTGATAATGCAGTTGGATACTTTGTTTCTTATTACGATTATTATCAACCAGAAGCTTACATGCCTGTTAGCGATGTGTATATTGAAAAAGATTTAAGTATTAATGAAGAGTTAGATAAACTGCGTTTACAGGCAACAAGCGAATTACTTACAGGCCGCCGCGATATAATTGTTGTTGCAAGTGTAAGTTGTATTTATGGTATTGGTAATCCAACAGATTTTGAAAACGGAATTGTGCGTATTGCAAAAGGCCAAACAATTTCGCGGCAGGGATTTTTGCATTCACTTGTAAACAGTTTATACAACAGAACACAAGTTGAATTTAAGCGCGGAACATTTCGTGTTAAAGGCGATACGATTGATATCAATCTTCCATATGCTGATTATGGTTATCGCATCACTTTTTTTGGAGATGAAATTGAAGAGATTGAAACGATAGATATTCATACCAACAAACGCATGATAAAAGTTGATAACGCAGCTATCTTTCCTGCCAACTTATATCTTGCTCCAAAAGATATGATGCAAACAATTTTGTACGAGATACAGGATGAAATGCGTTTGCAGGCAGAATATTTTAAAAGCACCGGTAAATTAATTGAAGCACAACGTTTAAAAGAAAGAGTTGAATATGATCTTGAAATGATTCGTGAACTTGGTTTTTGTAATGGCATTGAAAACTATTCAAGGTTTTTTGATCGTCGTCAACCAGGCACACGGCCATTCTGTTTGTTGGATTATTTTCCAAAAGATTTTTTAACGATCATTGATGAAAGCCATCAAACTATTTCGCAGGTTGCAGGCATGTACGGCGGCGATAGAAGCCGTAAACTTGTTTTGGTTGAATATGGTTTTCGTTTGCCGAGCGCATTAGATAATCGTCCTTTAAATTTTCATGAGTTTGAAGGCATGACTGATCAAACAGTTTACGTAAGTGCCACGCCGGGAGATTATGAATTGGAGAAATGCGGTGGCGTAGTTGTTGAGCAGGTTGTTCGCCCAACGGGTTTATTGGAGCCGCCAATTGATATTCGTCCAAGTGTAAACCAGATAGATGATTTATTAGATGAGATTGATAAACGCGTTATTAAAGGTGATCGCATTTTGGTAACAACATTAACCAAGCGCATGGCTGAAGAGATGGATAAATATTTAAAGCGCATCAACATCAAATCAAAATATATACATAGTGAAGTGGATACGCTTGAACGTATAGAAATTTTAAGACAATTACGTTTAGGTGAAATTGATGTGTTGGTTGGTGTGAATCTTTTGCGTGAAGGTTTAGACTTGCCGGAAGTTTCGCTTGTTGCAATTCTTGATGCAGATAAAGAAGGTTTTTTGCGCAATGAAAGATCGTTAACGCAAACTGCCGGCCGCGCTGCTCGTAATGTTGACGGGCTTGTAATTTTTTATGCAGATAAGATGACGGAAAGCATGCAAAAAACAATTGATGAAACCAATCGCAGAAGAGAAAAACAAGTTGCTTATAACATTGAACATAACATCACACCAAGAACAATTATCAAAACAAAAGAGAATGTGTTTGCGCAAACTTCGGTGCTTGATATAAAAGGTTACGATCCAAAAAATCCATATGCAATTCAGGGTGATGAAGACATCATCAAAACATCTGCTGCTGAAGAACAAACACAATACAAAACAATTCCGCAGATGGAAAAAGCAGTCAATACAATAAAAAAGAAAATGGAAAAAGCGGCAAGAGATTTAGACTTTATTGAAGCTGCAAAACTAAGAGATGATATGTTTCGTTTACAAAAAGAATTAGAAGCAATGAAGTAGTTTTCGCAGGGAGATAACAAAGCCAACGCGTTAGTTTCAGTGCGACAAGATTTTTCGCACGGAGGTAACAGAGTCAACAGAG
>JBDUBY010000260.1:0-4111 GCA_040003735.1 Parafilimonas sp. | reverse complement strand
AACAGAGATGGTTCGCATGTAATAAGAACGGCTGATATTAAAAGCACTTCGGATATTGGTTATAAAGATCAAAACAGTTCTATACATATTTTAGAAGCATTAACTGAGCTATATAAAGTTTGGAAAGATCCGTTAGTGAAAGAAAGATTGAATGAAATGCTTGAATTAATTCGTGATAAAATTGTTACGCCAAAAGGTTACCTGCAATTATATTTTACATACGATTGGAAACCGGTTTCTTACCACGATTCTTCTGATGATGTCATCAAAAAAAATCATTACATAGATCATGTATCTTTCGGGCATGATGTAGAGACTGCTTACTTAATGCAGGAAGCCGATGAAGCATTAAACGGTAAAGCTTCAGCAAAAACATTAGCGGTTGGAAAGAAGATGGTTGATCATGCATTGCAAAATGGATGGGATAATTCTGTTGGTGGTTTTTATGATGAAGCATATTATTTTAAAAATAAACCCGGCTTAACTATTACCGATAAAGGTAAAAACTGGTGGGCACAGGCAGAAGCTTTAAATACATTGCTGATGTTCTCAGATATGTATCCAAATGATAGTATGCATTACTTACAAAAGTTTTTTAAACAATGGCAATATGTGCAAACATATTTAATAGATCATGAACATGGCGATTGGTATGAGGAAGGTTTGGATAATTCACCGGAATATAAAACAAGATTGAAAGCGCAAATATGGAAAGGCAGTTATCATAATTTCAGGGCGTTGATGAATTGCATTAACAGGATTAATGAGATAAAACATTAAAGTGTTTAAGTCTTACAATTTTCTTCAACTAAGTTATTCTGCAATAAAGAATAATTTATAAATGAATAAAGAGTTCGCTTGAACAGTTTTACTACAATATTTTCGTTGATATTTGTTGAAGAGATTTCCTGCAATGAAAATTTTAGTAATAGAAGACGAAAAAGAACTTTCTAAAAGTATTTGCCAATATTTATCTGGTGAACAATTTTTTACTGAAGCTGCATTGGACTTTCATTCAGCATTAGAAAAGATTTCTTTATATGAATATGCCTGCATTATTCTCGATATAACGTTGCCTGGTGGCAATGGTTTAAATATTTTAAAAGAACTAAAGCGAAATAATAAAGCAGACGGCGTTATCATCATCTCGGCAAAAAATTCTTTGGACGATAAAATACATGGTTTAAAAGCCGGCGCTGATGATTACCTCACCAAGCCTTTTCATTTATCAGAATTAAGTGCAAGAGTGGCGGCAATTATCCGCAGAAAATCTTTTGAAGGAAAGAATACAATAGAGTTTGATGAACTGCATGTAAATCTTGATGAGAAAGAAGCAACTGTTAACAACAAGGTTTTAGACCTTACGAAAAAAGAGTACGAATTATTATTGTATTTCATCAGCAATAAAAATAAGGTTATCAGTAAATCTGCTATTGCAGAACATTTGTGGGGCGATAATATGGATCTTGCAGATAACTATGATTTTATCTATACACACATAAAAAATCTCCGAAAAAAATTAATGCAATCAGGAGCGCCGGATTACATAAGATCAATTTATGGAATGGGTTATAAATTCGGCTTGCCTAAATCAATTAGATGAAGCTATTCACAAAATATAACCTCATTAATGTTATATCAACTGTAATTATTTTCCTGTTAGGATGTGTTGCTTTTTCATTGCTGCTTCGCTATGTTATCATAAGCCAGGTAGATGAAGATCTTGGCATTGAAAAAAATGAAATAGTAACTTATGTAAATCAATTCAACCAATTACCGGCTGTGGTTGAAGTGAATGATCAATATACCGTGTATAAACCTGTTGCACAACCAGGTGATCAAACAACAAAAATTTTTACAAACGAGGTCTATGATAAGAATGAACATGAGAAAGAATTGCGCCGTACCATTCAGTTTTATATTGAAGCAAAAAATGCCTGGTATATCATAAGCGTAAGCAAATCGTTGCAAGGTTCAGATGAACTTATACAATCAATTATACTTATAACTGTAACATTGATATTATTGATACTTGCTGCAACTTTTATTATTAATAGAATTGTTTTGAAGAAATTATGGAAACCATTCTATACAACGTTGCAACAAATGCAGCAGTTCAATCTAAGTGATGCTGATGAAATAAATTTTGATACACCGGAGATTGATGAATTCAGCTATTTAAACTCAAGCTTAATCAAAACATTAAACAGGGCGCAGCACGATTATCAATCATTAAAAGAATTTACAGAAAATGCATCGCACGAACTACAAACGCCGCTTGCAGTAATACAATCCAAGCTTGATATTCTTATTCAAAACGAAAAACTTTCGGAGAACGAAAGCGAGTCAATACAAAGTGCTTACGATGCGTTGCAGGGTTTAAGCAGGTTAAATCAATCTTTATTATTACTCGCAAAAATTGAAAACAGGCAATTTAATGAGCAGGAAAAAATTGATATAAAAACTGTAATTGAAAATAAAATAAAACAGTTTAATGAGTTATGGAAAAGCCGGAACATAACTGTGCTAACGAGCCTTTCAGCCAAAGAAATTTTTGCTAATAAATATCTTATTGAAATTTTATTAAACAACCTTTTAAGCAATGCCACAAAACATAATATTACTAACGGTTCAATAGAAATTTTATTAAATGGCAACTTGCAGGTAATAAATACAGGTGTTGCGTATGTGCTTGATGAAAAACAATTGTATAAAAGATTTTCAAAGCAAAATGCTGTGGGAGAAAGTCATGGATTAGGATTATCAGTAGTTAATGAAATATGTAAGGCTTCAAAATACTATTGCATTTATAATTTTCAAGCACCAAACGTTCATTCATTTACAATAAGTTGGTAGCCAGTTCAAATTTTCTTCAAAATCAATTTCTTGTTTTGCTAATGAGCAAGTGTGTTTGCTAAATGTTTTTGAATGATATTATTTAACCTGTTATCAAAATGTATAAGAATAATTTTCATCTGCATATTTTTTATGCAGCCTTTGTTTGCGCAACAAAAGAATCTTGATTATTTTCTTACCCAGGCAATTCAAAACAGTCCCTTATTAAAAGAATTAAACAGCAATATTCTTCTTAACCGAATTGATAGTTTACAAATTCGTGCTGCACTTAAGCCGCAAGTCAGCGGCATCAGCAACAATTATTATGCGCCGGTTATACATGGTTATGGTTATGATGAAATTATTACCAACATAAGGAATTTTAATGAACAAATAAGCGCAACAAAAACTTTTTTTAGTAAGCGAAGTTTGCAAATTCAGTTTAACGGAATTCAATTATTGAATGACTCAATTTTAATAGCAGGTAAATTATCAGAACAGGATCTGCGCCGCACTATTGTTGCTGCTTATATTGCTGCTTATGGTAGTTGGCGGCAATATAATTTCAACAATGAAATTTATAATTTGCTTTCAACAGAAGATACGATACTAAAAAAACTTACACAGGCAAGTGTATATCGTCAAACAGATTATCTTACTTTTTTAGTTACGCTTCAGCAGCAACATTTAACCATTACGCTGGCAAAACAGCAATATCAAAATGATTATGCAACGCTGAATTATTTATGCGGTTTAATAGATACTTCTTTTACGCCGCTTGATTCGCCGCGCATTGCTTTGCAGCAATTGCCGGAATACGGCAATTCTATTTTCTATAAAAAATTTACAACAGATAGTTTGTTATTGAAGAATGCATATCAGCGGGTTGGGCTTGCATATAAACCAAAACTTTCTTTTACTGCTGATGGAGGTTACGTTTCATCTCTCACTTATTTGCCGTATAAAAATTTTGGGGTTGGCGCTGCAGTAAATCTTGTCATTCCTATTTATGATGGAAATCAAAAAAAACTTCAATACAACCGATTAGATATTCTTGAACAAACCCGCATTAATAATCGTGATTTTTATGCGAACCAATATCAACAACAAATTGCCCAGCTCTCGCAGCAATTGCAAATAACGAATCAAATTATTAATGAAACGAATGAGCAGATTAAATATGTGCGCACTTTATTGGATGCAAACCGCAAGTTGCTTATTACAGGTGATGTGCGTATTGCAGATTATATTATTGCAATCAGTAATTATTTGAATG
>JBDUBY010000154.1:0-4125 GCA_040003735.1 Parafilimonas sp. | reverse complement strand
CTGAGAGCGAAGCTGGCGGGTGGCTTTTTTGCCAATTTCGGTCCTCAGTTGTCCTTCAATTGTAATTGTCTTCATTTTTTTGAATTTTTGTTTTATTAAAGAGCTAAATGCATTGCCTTCGGCTTTGCATATATTATTTTTGTTATCAGCTTTTGTATTTCAATTAAACACGGTTGTGTCACTCCCTTGTACTGTATAAATTCTATTCAGCAGAAATTATTTATCCCGCATTTGCGAATGAATAAACAAGCTGGTGATGCTTTTATTTTCGTAAGCATTTCTAATTGCAATAGCAAAAAGATCAGCCACAGAAATGACTTTTATTTTAGAAACAGGTTGTTTTAATTGAATTGTATCACAAACCACTAATTCTTCCAGCACACTGTTTTCAATATTTTCTAAAGCTTTACCACTTAAAACAGGATGCGTACATAAAGCCCTTACGCTTCTTGCACCATTGTCTTTTAAAAGAGCTGCGGCTTTCGCCAATGTTCCGCCGGTATCAATAATATCATCAATCAAAACTATATCCTTGCCTTCAACTTCGCCTATTAAAACCATGCTTGCTATTTCATTTGCACGTTTGCGATGCTTGTCGCAAATCACCATATCTGCGTTAAAATAGCTGGCAATTTCCCTCACACGATTTGAGCTTCCCACGTCGGGGGCGGCAAAGGTAAGGTTTGGCAACGTAAGTTTTTCTATGTATGGTATAAAAATGGCTGAACTATCCAGGTGGTCAACCGGGATATCAAAGAAACCTTGTATTTGAGCCGCGTGTAAATCCATCGTAATCACCCTGTTGGCACCAGCGGTTTCTAAAAGTGAAGCTACCAGCTTAGCGCCGATCGCAACTCTTGGCCTGTCTTTCCTATCCTGCCTCGCATAACCATAATAAGGAATTACTGCAATGATTTTGTAAGCGCTGGCACGTTTGGCAGCATCAATCATCAGCAACAATTCCATTAAATTGTCTGTAGGCGAGCATGTGCTTTGAATAAGGAAAACATAGTCACCGCGAATACTTTCGAGAAAGACTGGTTGGAATTCACCATCACTAAATTTCTGGATGTTTACCTTACCTGCAGGCACACCAAAACAGTTTGCAATTTTTGCGGAAAGCTCCTGCGATCCGGTTCCTGAAAAAATTTTTACTGATGGGTTCATAATAGTAAATAGTTGGCGAAGATAGAAATTCAAAAAAGAAATATTAATTTGATGCTTTATAATTTTTACAATGCCTAACACCTCTATTAAAAATTGGGCCATTGACGACAGGCCGCGGGAAAAACTTCTATTAAAAGGGTACAGTGCTCTTAGCAATGCAGAATTGCTGGCAATTCTTATTAACAATGGCACAAAAGATAAAAGCGCTGTTGATGTTGCAAAGGCTTTATTGGCTGCTGTTGATAACGATTTGCAAAAGCTTGGAAAATCATCAATAAAAGAAATTTTAAAATTAAAAGTAAAAGGTATTGGCGAAGCAAAAGCAATAACTATTGCTGCAGCATTAGAGTTTGGATTGAGAAGAGACATTGCATCAAAAAAATTAGAGGTTGTTATTCAAAGCAAGGATGTAGCGGAATATTTAAGAGCACAATTCAAATTTAAAAAGCATGAAATATTTGCTGTATTATATTTAAATCGTGCTAATAAAATAAAGCATTCTGAAATTATTAGCGAAGGCGGAATTACAGGCACAGTTGCTGATCCAAGAATTATTTTAAAGAAGGCATTAGAGAATGATGCTATCAACATTATTCTTTGCCATAATCATCCAAGCGGAAGTTTAAAGCCAAGTCGTGCTGATGAAGAACTTACAAAAAAAATTAATGAAGCTGCTTCTTATTTTGATATAAAAGTTTTAGATCACATTATTGTAAGCGAAGAAGGTTATTACAGTTTTGCAGACGAAGGATTGCTGTAATTAATTATCCGCGTTTTTAATTGACGGTCTCTTATCATTAGGATTGCGATGTTCGTAACTGATTTTAAAATCGCTTAAATCTGGTTTGTATTTCCTGTCGCGCTGCAATTCATAATTATACATTGTTTGCCCAAGCTGGTATAAAAACGGATGGCCAATTGTTTCATAATCATATTTATCATCATTTAAAATTTCGTCGCTGTTTACATACACAGTTGCTGTAAGCATCAATTCAATTTTGTTTTTGAAATCAACTATGTAAGATGCGTCCGTTAAGAATCCATAAGCCCAGCCAACTTTATTAAACACGCGAATATTTGAAGGAATATTATGATGCATGCTATCCTGGAAAAAGAACTTTACATAACTATTATAATATTGCGCGGTATCATATTTAGGATAATTGGTTTCAGAAGGATATTGTGAAAGATATTGTTTCAAAAAATTATAATCATCTTTTGTGAGATTGAATCTTTGTTTTGGCGGAACTGATAATGGAAACAAAATAGATTGAAATATTTGCTGAAAATCTGCAAGCGGTAAATTGTTTGCTTTTGTAAAATCTATCGGTTCATTTATTAAGCTGTCGTTGTTATTGTAATGCGCTTTCCCAATTTTTATTGTATGCGAAAAATCAAATGAATCTATACTATACAACATTGATTGCCTATAAATAATTTTTCCATTTTTATTAATAAAATTTATTGGGTTTGTATGCCTGTTTTCATCTTCGGTAAAACCCATAAATTCTCTTGTTATGCGAATATCTTTATAACCTTTATCGTGCAAATTTCTATTGATCATTTGCTGACCAACAAACTGGTACATCCTGTTATAAGCATCATTATCACTTATTAAAAATGCTTTCTTTATAAAATGTGCAATTGAAGGAAAATTGTATTCAGAAGTGCTGTCGTATAATTCTTTTAGTTGATTAGAATAAGCGCTGTCGAACTGCATTGATGTGTATTTATCCACACCATTCATTTTCAGTGTATTTAATTTTTCTAAAGAAAGCGCAGCCAGCGGAAGTTTTACTGTTGATGCCGGATTGAAATATAAAAGCGAATCAACATTAAAATAATAGTTTTTAAAAGATGGCACATTGTCTTTATTACGGTTAATCTGCGTATAAATAATTTGAAGGCGATAATGTTCAGGATGTGATAAAACTTTTTGAAAAACCGTATCTTCATTTCTTATTAAAATGTTTTGAAGAAATGCATCAGTTTTAGATTGTGTGAATGCACTATTTGAAAATAAAAAAATAATTAAAATATAGAAAACCTTCATGATTTTTAATTGAAATTAATCCTGTTGATCACACGATTTCTAAACGTTTAACCGCATCAATATTTAAACTCAGCTTTATCCTTTGCAATTTTATCTTTAAAGAATTTGTTGAAGTTTTCATCAGCTCCCTTAAACAAATAAATATAGTCGCGATATTCTCTTGCGTACTTATTTGCTATGCTGTCTACAAGCGTTACAGACTGAAAACCTTTTGCAAAATCATGCTCCGTTTCATTCGGATCATCTGAAATTAACACAAAATTTTTCATGTTTATATTAGCCGGAAGCCAATATAAAAAACTTGCATTATCGCTGTAAGCCTGCGGTAATTTATATTTTGGCCCATAATAATTTACAGCGCCTGCCATGCCATAATTATTGCAGAAAATTATAGCGTTCTTTTTTTCCGAATCGCTAAGCATTGAATATGCTTTTGCAACTTTTTCCGTCATTTCTTTCCAGCCCAACATGTCAGAAAAATCCTGCGGCAGCGGATGATTTTTTAGATCTTCCCATTTTAATGAGCCTGTTTTTTCTGTATGCATTTTTACATATAAATCGGCGAGTGGCTGAGGTGGTAATACAGGCAGCAGAATTGGTACAACAAGCAACCCAAATCCAAGTATAAAAATTACAAAAGCATAACGCAGGTATTTGCGTTTTACTGCAGTAAATTTTTCGAGTGTTGCTGCGCCAAATGCAAATAAAGGCGGATATACACCGGCAGCATAATAACTTTTTCCATGACCAATCAATAACAAAATAATTACAATTACATAAGCCAATCCAATAAAGCGAAATTGTTTTGAAAACAATGCATAAAATAATCCTGCGAGCCAGATAAAAAAACAAGGCAGCCACATTAATAATTGATCAGACAAAAAGCCTAAAGGATTTATGTATTG
>JBDUBY010000149.1:0-4187 GCA_040003735.1 Parafilimonas sp. | reverse complement strand
TAAAAAAATTATTTGTTTTTTCCATAGCAATCTCGCCTCAAGCGGACGATGCGTTAAATAAAATCTTACTCAACCACCTTTTCAATATGTGTTAGTTTTCCATCAGTAGTTATGCCTTCAACAATTACACGAAAGCTTTGCGAGAAATCGTTATTATAAAATTTTATTTTAACCGTATTGCTGTTGGGTGAAGTAAGAATACTTGGTGCCCAATATAAAGTAGTGCGGAAATCTCTTTCTTCATTTTTTTCATTGTACGTATCATAATCAGGAGAATAAAATTCTTTCGGCGCCGTATAACCAATTACAACTTTATAAGGAATTCCTTTGCCCTGTGCCTGCGCTACGTCACCACCTTTGCGCGTGTAAATGGCAATAGCACCGTTTGCGCCGCCACCAATTGCACCAATAAACGGCGGACGAAAAACTTTGATATATGCCACATCGCTCATAGGGATACTTGAAAGCTGGCTAACATCAACTTCCATTTCGTTTTGAAAAAATGTCGGCGTTCCGCCGCGCCAGCTTACCGAGCCATCGGAGGCTGCGCCTGATGGATTAGTAATAGTTAACCCGGCAACTTTTCCCTGCAAATATTGTAACACGCTTGTTGAGCTTTTTGCAAACGGATCATCTACCACATCAAACTGGTAACCATCGCCGCTGCTAAAAAGTGGTGAAGTGTATTTTTCATCCATTATCTGCAACGGGCTTTTAGCTTTTGTTTTCACGGTAACATCTGCAAGGGTTGTTCCCTGTTGCAACTTTAATATTCGCAACTCTTGTTCGGCAAGCCTGCGCTTATAATTTTCTGTTGCCGTATCAGCATAAAATGCATTGTTTATGGTATCAGCATTAACCAATTTAGTAGCGGGTGTGCTGTTATTAAAATTTACTACGGAAGAATTTGCAAAGCCTTCCGTGCCTGAAATTCTGTAAAATATTTTCGATGTATCATATAAAATAAGATTCGGATCAGCAAAACTTCCTGAAGAGTTAACCACTGTTTGCTGAACATGATTAGAAGTGTCTTGCTGATTTTTTATGATCATCAATATAAATGCACCTCTTTTTAAATCCTGTTCTGTTGCGCCATATACTTTTCCTGAAAGGCTTAAATAAGCGCTATCGTTCTGATACCTTATTTGCGGATATTTATTGTTTACAACATTGCTCCAGTTTATGCGCCGCCAGCCGTTTGTAAGCATTACAAGATCAAGCTGCTGTTGCAGTGTATCGCTGTTACTGGCGAAATAATAATATGGATGATATACGTTGCCTTTTAAATCTCCGGTTAATAGCAAATGCGAAACAATATCATCGCTGCTGTCAATTCCAATACCTGCATCTGTAATGGCAACAGAAAGATTTGCGCTTACAGAATCATCCGTTTTTATTATGAGAACATTTGGTTTGCGCTTATCTGTTCCCAATTGTGCAAAGCCAACTTCAGGCTCAAAAGAATAATTATTATTGTTGATGAATGTAACGCGTTCTGCTATTGCTGCCCAATTTGAATCAAACAATGTAACCTGCAAAATTCCTGAAGGCAAATCGCCAACAGGTATTCCGCCGCCCGTTGCAAGCGTTTCCGATAAGTTAACAGATGCAGCATATACAAGATGTTGCTGCATGGTTGCAATGATGTATAATTTCTGAAAATTGGCACCGGCATTTTCTGTGCGTTGAATAAGAAAACTGCGTGAATTTGGCTGTAATGAAATTTTAAATGTTGCACCAGATTGTTTTGCAGCGGGCAATTTGGTTTGATAACTATTATTTAAATCATCTTTCCATTTTGCAGTATATGTTTCACCTGGTTTTGCGGTTAATAAAAAACTTCCCATTCCGTCATGAACGGTTTTTATTTCTGCTACCTGTTGATTTTTATCATTAAAAACTGCACCTTTTACTAAAGCGGGCGAGCCATCAAAATGCATTGCTTTAAAAGCAATATCACTTTCAATATTTTCAAACATGTCGCCGCCTTCGGGCAAAAATTGTATGCTTGTTTTTATTGCTTGCGTGGTTTGTTTTTTTATTACAGGTTTCAGTTGTGTAATGTGTAAAGTTTTACGGAATAAAAAAGATGAATCAAAATTCAGCATCCATTTGGTGTAAGCTTTTACATACACTAAATCATTTTTAAATTCAAGCGGAATATCAAAATTACCTCCGCCGCCCGATTGTAAAACCGGAGCAATGCAATGTTTGATAATTCTTCCTTCCGCATTTATAAAATCTATGTAAACCGTTTTGCTGATTAATGAAGGATCTGCACCAGACATAATGTACGCTTTAAACCAAACTGTTTCGCCGGGCGAATAAGAAGGTTTATCAAACTGCATATAAATTTTTTCCTGCGGAAAATTATCAGCCAGCGTGGCTATTGAATTTTGTACCGAACTTAAAGTTGGAGTTTGTGCGTGCATATTATTAAGCGCAACACAAAAAAGCAGCGCAACAAAATAAAATTTAAATGCAGGAAAGTTCATGTGCAATTCTATTTCAAAATATTATTATCTAAACCAGGTTTATTTATCTTAACAGTTCATCAACAAAAAAAATTTCATCTTATTTTGTAATGATATGACTATTCAATGGTATTGTAAAGCCTTTAATGATTTATCGCCGGCAGAATTGTATAAGATTCTGCAATTACGTAGTGAAGTATTTGTTGTAGAACAAAACTGTGTTTTTCTTGATATGGATAATAAAGATGAAGGTTGTTTACATTTTATGGGTTTTGTAAATGATGAGCTCGCTGCTTACACAAGATTGGTGCCGCCAGGATATATTTATAACGAAATGTCTATTGGAAGAGTAGTAACATCATCCGCGCATAGAAGTAAAGGTTTGGGCAAAGAATTAATGCAGCGTTCGATAGATTTATGCAAAGATTATTTTGGTGATGGACCGATTAAAATTGGCGCTCAATGTTACCTTCTAAAATTCTATGAATCGTTTGGTTTTAAAATTATTGGTGAACGATATGATGAAGATGGAATTGAGCATGTGCACATGATGCTGTAAGTCAATTAAAGGTTACACATACTGCATATCAAAAAGGAATTGATTTTCTATTGCGAAAACAAGAAGTAAATGAATCACGGCATGTAATAAAACGTTCTTACCCTTTGTGCGTTATGTAAATAGTGGGTTTCCGCATGGCGACGATCAGTTTATTTCTGCAGCCGGCAGCAACTGGGCAACGATGGCGCTTATTCTTGCAGCGAAGAAAGAATAAAAAATAAGTTTTGTTTAATTCTCCTTTCTTAGTATCGACTAAAATGATTTTTACTTTTATTAATTACTG
Source organism: Parafilimonas sp. (assembly GCA_040003735.1). Taxonomy (GTDB): domain Bacteria; phylum Bacteroidota; class Bacteroidia; order Chitinophagales; family Chitinophagaceae; genus Parafilimonas. The sequence goes on along the minus strand of JBDUBY010000149.1, from coordinate 871 downwards.
TAATATTTTAAATTGCTTGTTTATATCACAGCAGCAATGGTAGTACATAAAAAAATAATTTTACGCTCACTTAAAGACGATGACAAAGAAGCATTAGCTCAATTAGCGAACAATAAGAAAATATTTAATAATGTTCGTGATATGTTGCCCAATCCTTATGCAGTAGATGATGCAATTGTTTTTATCAATTTAACAAAGCAGGAAAATCCGCAAGCAAGTTTTGCCATTGAATATGAAAGCAAATTTTGCGGCATGATTGGTTTAATCGCTCAACATGATGTGTATAGAAGAACAGCAGAAATTGGTTATTGGCTTGGAGAGCCTTTCTGGAATAAAGGTATTGCAACAACAGCCGTTAAATTAATTACTGATTATGGATTTAATGAGTTGGGTTTTATAAGAATTCATACAGGCATATTTGAATATAATATTGCTTCTATGAAAGTGCTGGAAAAAATGGCTTTAAGAAAGATGGTGTATTTGAAAAAAATATTATCAAGAATGGAAAGATTTGGGATGAACACAGGTATTCTAAAATAAATTCTGCCAATTTATAAAATGGATATACAATTGCTCAAAGCTTCACAGCAACATACAGAAGTAATCAAAAACCTGATGCAATTTTATATGTATGATTTTTCAGAGTTTGTTGATTTGGATGTTGAGGCTGATGGATTATTTGCAGCCTATAAAAATTTAGATGATTATTGGAAAGATGAAAACAGGTTTCCATACATCATACAAAAAGACAAAAAATATATCGGGTTTATATTGGTAAGATTTATAGAAACAGCGCAACGCAATTATTTGTCAATAGCAGAATTTTTTGTGATGAAGAAATACAGAAGAAAAGGAATAGGTAAATCTATTG
>JBDUBY010000006.1:0-14206 GCA_040003735.1 Parafilimonas sp. | reverse complement strand
GAAGCCAATTCATCGCCAGCATAATGAAATCCATTTTTTTCTCCATAGTTCAGAAGCAAATTCCATTTTAAGTTTTTATATCCAAACCAGCTAACAGGAATTTTTTTTGAAATAGACTTTGCTACTTCAAGCCCGTTTCTATGCAGGTATATATATTTCGCTTCGGGAAAACAAACCTGCAAAAATTTAAGCCTGAAACTATTGATAGGCAATTTCTCTAATAACACCTTACAATTTCCTGCAACCTGTTCTTTAAAAAATATTTTCCTTAATTTTTTTGTTTTGTTTACATCCAGGTTTTTTTCATCTGCATAAAGCAATGGTTGCTGATATTTACCTGACCAGATATCCAACTCAGGATATGCTTTACTCCATAGATCCCTTCTTTCATGCAAATAACAAATTGATTTATGCAGTGCAAGTGTATTGCCTAAAATGCTTGTTCCAGACCTTCCACAGCCAATAATAAAAACCGGGTTAAAATTGAACTTTTTACCTTTTAAAACAAATGGTATAATCTTCCAATTGTCAATTAAACTTCTCAATCTAATTTTTAATACACTTTTGACTTTATAATATTTTTTAACCAAATTTTTTTTGTTGTATAAACTCATAAACATTTCGCTTAAACGGAAAGCTATTTTATTGTACTGATACTTACTTGTTTTTAAGAATAGCGTTACCAGTTAATATTTGTACCCAGGTATTTAAATAATGCATTGTTATGTGATTCAAAAAATGCATACAGTTTTTCTTTTGTTTCTATGTTCATTTGTTCTGAATAACTACCTGTATTTCTTTTTTCGACGGGTAAAAAATTCCATTCACTTTCTTTTAAATTTAAAAACCTTAATATATTATTTAAACACTCTTTTTTGTTTTTGTTTAAATCACCCATACCGAGTATTAATACATGATCCTTTCCAAAAAGATCGTGGTAACGTTTAATTTGCGGCATGTAAATTCCTCTTCTTAAAAGTCCGGGTTCTTCAAGCGTTGAATTATTTTCAATTTTCAGTATTTCTGAAGCTATAGCTTCTTCAAATAAAGGGAATTTGTCGGCCTTAAAAAATTCTGTTACAAGGTTGTTTTCCTTTTTGTGCACATATCCCTGCGGAATTCTTTTCACCTTAAAAAAATGTTTATACATATTCCAGGCGGAGTAGGCTCTTTTAACCGGGTCTCTTAAAATGATAATAATTTTTAGATGCGGATATTCCTGATGTATTCTCTGAGGAACGTAGGAACGATAAAGATATTCAGGGGTTGCTTCAAAACACAGAAAATCTTTTTTATTGGCATGCAAGTTTACAAAAGAACGATGATACCATTTTTTGCCCTTCCTGAAATTATCATCACGGTCAAAATATCTTACTTCTTTAGGCGTTGAACCCAATAAATTTGGGTGTTGTGATAAGTAATAATGTAAAGATGATGTACCACTTTTTTGCGCACCTGCAATAATAAAAGCAGGTGGATGTTTTTTGAGTGTTCTTTTCTTAATATAAGTAATGCCCTTTGTTGTGATAGATTTAATGCTTCGCTCAACAAAATTCATTCTCCAATAATTTTAATTTTTTTTCTCTTATATACCATATTTATAAAAGTATTTTTAAAATCATTATAGGCTTCTAATTTTAAGAGAAAAGTACTTAAAAAATAAATGGCATAGCCAGTTACAAAGCCTATTGCCAATTGTAATAAATTAGACAGGTTATCGTAAAAAAAATATTCACCTGCTATAACAAATAAGCCTGCTGCTGTTGCTGTTAAAATTAACGGGGCTATATCTTTAAATTGACTCCAAATACTATAATCAATAAACCTTCCCGAATAGTAACTACTATATATATAAGACACTACTGCATTTACTGCCTGCATTATAACCAATGCTGTCATTCCAAAAGATATTGAAATAACAATCCAGATAACAAGCGTTATTTTTCTAATGATATTAATTTTTAACAATAAATCACTTCTGCCTTTTACTGCTAAAATATTTAAGTTATATAATTGTAAAGGCCACAGAAGACCAACTACACACAAAATTTGATAATACGAAACAGCGGGTAACCATTTGTCTGTCAACAAAACAATAAATAATGGCTTTGCTAAAATTCCCGTAAATATTATAAAAGGGGATACCCAAAACATCACCTGCTGCATAATTTTTTTATAAGCAAGTTTTAATTTTTTATCATCTGTAATACTAGCAAAAACAGGATAAGTAACTTTTTTTAATGCAGTGGCAATATTACTTACGGGGAAAAGTTGAACGGTATAGGCCCTATTATATAAACCCACCTGCAATACAGAAAAATATTTACCGATAACTATATTATAAAGATTACTAAAAACTGCGTTTATTAAGCTTGTAAGTGTTAATTTATAACCGAAGCTGAAGTGATACTTAAGTTTAGCCTTATTAATAGTAAAGGTTGGGTACCAACCACTGAAGATCCAATGTTGTGCTGTGAATAAAATTGATTCCGCAAGGTTCATCCAAACTAAGCTCCAAACGCCATAACCCAAATAAGCTAAAACAATTCCTACAATTCCTCCTGCTATCACAGATGGTATTTGCATAGCCATTTGTGTTTTAAACCTCATCTCTTTTGTTAAACGGGTTGTTTGAACACCTACTAAAGCAGTAATAACAAATGATAATGAATATAACCGTACAACCCCGGATAAAATCGGCTGGTTATAAAAGTTAGAAATTAAAGGTGCGCAAATAAAAAGTATACAATAAATAAATATGCTTACGCCAAGGTTGATAAAGAAAACAGTAGAATAGTCTTCGTTATCTGCATCAACAGTACGTATTAAAGATGATGTCATACCGCCATCCATTAGTGCAATTCCTATAGCATTGAATATTGTAATCATTGCAAGTAAACCAAATTCTGCAGGGGCCAATATTCTTGCGAGAATAATTTGTACTACAAAAGTTACGAGTTGAACGCTAAACTGCTGAGAAAAAGTCCAGAGTAGCCCGGTTATTGTTTTTTGTTTAAGGCTCACACTAAAATTTATTACTCACTTGAAATTTATACTTAATTGACATATTGCCCAAAGCCTAATGTTATATTTTGATTAATTTAAAAAATAGGTTTTGCTATTACGCTTTTGAAACAGTTCAAACTAACTATGAAGCTCTTTCGTATACATTTTTGCAATTGGGTTAGCACAATTGCTATAAAATACAATGAGTTTTAATGAGCGTTTTTTAGATGGTTGTCTCTATAATCCAAAACATCCAAAATTTGCTTAGTAAATTCTTCTGATCCTTTTTTATTTACATGGTCAGAATTTAAATAAAAGTCATCTGGATATTTTTGATATCCAAAATCCAAAACAATTATACCTTGTTTTTCCAAGCTTTCTTTTTTAGATTGATATGCTTGAATAAATTTAAGAGGTACTTTATTTAAATAGGAATAATTCATTGGAGTTGTTACTGCAACTACTTGTATTCTTTTTTTATTGCAAAGAACTATGATCGAATCTAAATATTCAGCTGCTATTTTTGAGACTTTCTCTTCCGACTGGTTATTATAAAAATGACGCTTTGAAGCTTTAATAGAATCAGATATGTTACTGCGATTAGAATTAGAATATCCCCCTTTAAAATAAAATGGGTCTATATTAGGATATAAGTACATGTTTTTAAACTGAATTTTAAATAATTCATATTTATTAATTTCTATATCATTACTTAAAGAAACTGTCTCCAATGAATAAATTCTTCTTAGCATTTCATCACCCCAAACTTTATCTGAAAGTTTTTTATCATTAAATGCTGATAAATTATGATAAGAAAAGCCCAGCAAAACAGTATCTACTATATGTTGGCTAAGATATTTTTTGAGTTTCCAATACGTAATATAATAAGGTTCCGATACCTGTGAAATGTTAACTGCGGAGTGAAATAATTTAGGATTAAGTGCTTTTTGAGTATGCGAGTCTCCGGCAATAAGAATTTCGCAATTTTTCCAACCGATAGATTTCTTTTCAATAATTAGCAGATTAGTAAAATACATCAATACCATATAACCTGCAAGTATTGATAAAAATATTGCTGTCTTCTTAAAAAAAAGTTTCATTAAAATTGAAAATAAATAAACGGCTGTTGATTGTTACAATAGAACAGAGTAATTATAACCAACGCATAGTAAGTGCTCCATCTTGGTAATCTATTCCAATTTTTGCCAATAGACGCAAAAGCAAACTGCTCCTCTCTACCAAACCATTCAATTATAAAGAAGATTAGCGTGGTTATAATAGTTATTAAAGTTGACAAAGATATCAGGCCCGGGCAGTATGGCTTTGAAAATAAAGAACGTGATAAAATTTTAGAAAAATAGCCAAAGGCTTCTGTAATATTTTGAGACCTGAAAATGATCCACGCAAAACAAACCATTGCAAAGGTGATAGACATATTTAAAACATCTTTAGCAGACGGTAAGATTTTACCTTGTGCTACAATATCGAGGTTTAACCTGTTTCTTTTTAAAAGCATCGATGGCAAAAAATACACAGCATTAAGCATTCCCCATGCAATAAAAGTCCAGTTAGCCCCATGCCAAAATCCACTTACTAAAAACACGATAAAAATATTCATGATCTTCATCCATAAGGCTCCTTTGTTTCCTCCTAATGGTATGTACAAATAATCTCTGAACCAACTGGAAAGAGAGATATGCCAACGCCTCCAGAATTCGGCAATATCTCTTGAAAAATAAGGGTAAGCAAAATTTCGCAGTAAATCGATACCAAAAAGTTTTGCGGTACCTAAAGCAATGTCTGAGTAGCCTGAAAAATCTCCATAAATCTGAACTGCAAAAAAAATTGATCCTACTACATACGTGCTTCCTGAGAAGTGACCACTGCCATTAAATATCATGTTAGCATAAATCGCGCATTGATCTGCTATCACTATTTTTTTAAAAAATCCCCACAATATTTGTTTTAACCCTTGTATTGCTTTTGAATAATCAAATTGTCTTTTTTTCTGAAGTTGTGGTAAAAGATGTGTAGCCCGTTCAATAGGCCCTGCAACCAAGAGCGGAAAAAAGCTTACAAATAAAGAGTAGTTGATGAAATTTTTCTCTGGCTTTATTTTTTCGTTATAAATATCAATAATGTAGGAAATGCCATGAAAAGTATAAAAGGAAATACCGACCGGAAGAATAACTCTTAGTGTCCACGGATCTGCTTTTAATCCAAAATTTGATATTAATTCTGCAAAAGAAACGGCGAAAAAATTATAGTATTTGAAAAACCCAAGAAAGCCCGCATTAATAATAATGCTTAACAACATCCAAAACTTTTTACGACTCTTTGTTTTGCTTCCTGAAATTATGATTCCTGTAAAATAATCTAACGACGTAGAAAAAATCAACAGAAACAAAAACCTGTAATCCCATGACGCATAAAAAAAATAGCTCGCACATATGAGTAAAGCATTTTGTGCTTTTAAAGTTTTATTGGCCACAAACCAATAAAGCAAGAATACTACGGGTAAGAATATTATAAAGCCTATTGAATTAAAAAGCATTTATAAATATTAGGTTTAGTAACATAAATTCCCGGCAGGTAAAATATTTTATTTATTGATAAAACACATTTTTAAGTATATGCTGAACTTTGCATTAGTTGTAAATTAAAGTGTAGCAAAAATATGATTGTTTCACAGCTTCGCTACTCTCACTCACAATAAAAGCAAGCTCTCTTGTAAATAAATTATAAAATGGTACGGTTGAATGGTGTTGCTAAAACCTGAAACTATTATATCCAATCTCTACTAAAAACATGTTGGTTAATTAAAAATGAATCTTAATTTAACAAACATAATAAGCCATGAAATTTTCTGAAATTATAAGCCGGGAACAATTTAAATACTTCAAATTCTGAATAATAATTTTTAAGTATTCTCAGGTCCTTTTAAGTTTTATTGGCTTTTTTGAAAAGCTTACGCTTTTGTTTTTTGTCATCAGAATAATAACCTGAATTGTAGCCGTAACCATATCCATAACCATAATTATAGCCATAGCTTTTATTTATCTGTACGTCATTAATGATGATTGAAAGATTAGGTAGTTTTTCATTTTGATTAAAATTATTGATTATTTGCAACTGCGGTTTTAGGGTAAAATTCTGCCGCACAACATAAATGCAAGCATTGGCAAGCCTGCCAAGTAAAACAGCATCAATCACAACACCTGCTGGTGGGGTATCCACAATAATATAATCGAACTGTGTTTTTAACCATACAAATAAATCATCCACATTATTATTCAGTAATAATTCTGCAGGATTTGGAGGAATGGTGCCGGAGCTGATTAAAAATAAATTAGGATGCACAGATGTTTGTTTTATTATTTCCTCTTTTTTGTATTTTGAAATAAGATAATCAGTAAAGCCTTGATCTGTAGACATTCCCAAGGCTTTAGAAAGTTTTGGCTTTCTTAAATCCAGTTCCACTAAAACAACTTTTTTGTTTGAAATGGCTAGTATTGAACCAAGATTAACCGATAGAAACGATTTTCCCTCACCGCTTGTGCTGGAAGTAATTAATATTACTTGCTGCTCTTTTCCTTTTAATACAAACTGCAGGTTAGTCCGTAACGCTCTAAATTGTTCAGCCAAAGCAGTGCGGGAATTTTGTTCTGCTACTATATTCTTATCAGAAACATTGTGACCTATTTCTGCAATTACTGGAACATTTGTTTCCTTGGCAACGTCAGTTTCATTTGTTACCCGGTTATTTAGCAAATTTTTCAAATAAATACCTCCGGTTGGTAAAATAACACCTAAACAAAACGCAATTAAATAAGATAAAGATTTATTGGGTCTAAAAGGTTGAACATCGCTTTTACCTGGTTCAATAAGCCTTGAATTTGCAAGTGTTCCGGATTTAGAGATAGCCGTTTCTTCTCTTTTTTGCAAAAGATATAAATACAATTGTTGTTTTACATTCTCCTGTCGTGAAATATCTAAAAACACCCGCTCCTTTTGCGGCCCTGACGCTATCAATCCTAAAAACTGTGCATTCTTATTAGCTAATTCATCCCTGGTAATTTGTGCTTCTTTTCTGATATTGCTCAAACTTATCAGTAAACTTTTCTTTATTGCTTCAATTTGGTTGTTTAAATTTTGGACTAATGGATTGTCTGCCTTGGTTGTTTGCAGTTGCCGGTCCCTTTCTAAAACCAAAATATTATATTGTTGCACAGTAGCAATATAAGTTGGATCCAATATTGTCGCAGCATTAGGAACAATTCTTGGCTCATCGCTTTTTAAATGATTTTGAATAGATTCTAATATATTTATTTGTACGTCTTGCTGGGTTATTTGTTTTTGAATATCGCTGGCATTACTTAAGGCTAAACTTGCCTGCTCGGTCATATCAGTAGATATCTGGTTTTTTACTTTAAACTGTTCAATATCTTTTTCAACACCTGATAATTCTGCTGACACTACGGCAAGCCTTTCATTGATAAAGGAAATCGTACTGTCAGCGATTTTATTTTTATCTTCTTCGTTCATACTGGTATATACTTCATACAATTTATTAAGTATATCTTCACCTTTTTTGGGTACTGTTTCCACTAATGATACGAGTATTACACTAGCTGATTTATCGTTTATATTAAACGTTAAGTTGTTATAATATCTTTGTGTTGTAGCATCGGGTGTACTTATAGAAATAAAGTAATTGTTCTTTGCTAATGAAGATGAACTATTACTGGTAATGATAAATTTTACATTCGTAGTTATAATAGTATCATTAAGATGATATTTTCCGTTAATGCTGTCGCTTTTTATAGTAAATGTTTGCCCGTTATCCGAAAAATTTAAATTAAAGGTTTGTGTAGGAATGCTATCTTTTAAATAAAGCATCTGCATTTTAAATGGACATTTATCATATAGTTCTGTTGATTTAATACTGCCTTCAGCAAAATAACTTATGTTTAAATGCAATTCATCAACCACTTTACTTATAAGATAATGTGTTTGCAAAACCTCTTTTTCATTGTCAACATTATTTTGCGTATTAAAAATATCAAGCTGGCTTAACAAATCTGCCTGATCGCCCGATGGAGAACTTTTATCATCTTTAATTAAAATTTTAGAATTGATTTGATACGAAGGCGTTGTGTAACGCAAGTACATGAATGTTAATAATATACATGCAATAATTGTTATTAAAAACAAAACCCAATGCCGCAAAAAAATATATAAAATTTTTCTAAAATCCATCCCATTGTTTTCCTCGGAAACAGGGCGTTGCAGTGTTAAATTCTCCGGTGTATTTTCCATCATATTATCTAAACCTTGATATTATAACAATTAACAATGATATTGCAGCTGTGGCAATAGAGATATTTCTTAACTGTGTTATATCTGAAGCCGCAATTTTTGATTTGTTAGGTTCCACATAAATAATATCGTTTTGTTTTAAATAATAATAAGGTGATTCAAAAATATTGGAAGAGTTAAGATCCATCCTGATAAACTTACGTTCGCCTTTCTCTTCTCGTATTAGTAACACATTTTCGCGCTTGCCATAAATAGTTAAATCTCCGGCCATACCAATCGCATCAATTACAGTTAGCCGCTCACTTGGTATTGTATATGTAGCAGGGTGAGAAACTTCTCCTAAGACAGTGACTTTATAATTCAACAAACGGATATTCACAATTGGATCTTGCAAATATTTTTCCAGCTTTACTTTCAAACTATCTTTTAATTGAGGTACAGTTAAACCTTGTACCAGCAACTTACCAAAAACGGGAAAATCTATTGTTCCTTGCTTATCAATAAGATAAGAATTTGGAGATTGACTGGTTGTAATTGCGCTTGATCCTGTTACCGCAGGAGATATTTGAGGTGTTTCGGTCACACTCCCTCCCATATTAAATATCGCTGTTGCTTCCGGATTATTGCTGCTTATGTTTATGCCGATCAGATCATCTGGCTGAAGCGTCACCTTATAACTTTGTGTAATCGCCTGTGAATAAATTTTTGAAGTATCAGTCAAATCCTGAAAGTAGGCAACATTTTTACTTGGCGAACAAGATGAAGCAAAATAAAGCAGAAAAAAATAAAAGCCGTTTGTTAAGAGGTTTTTCGAGAGGCTATAATTCACACAAAAATTTTGGCAAATATATACACTTATAAAATTTCACTAATAAATATCTTAATATAAAAAAGTTTAAAATTCATGTTCATTCAGAGTTATACCATCTGATGTTTAAATAATTATTTTAAATATTGTGTTAGAAAACTTAGCTTAAAAAGGAAATCACTGACCGCTGGTTTTATACCAATCGACTGTAATATCTAAACCTTTTGAAACAGAGAATTGAGGTTGATAATCTATTAATTTTTTTGCTTTAACAATGTTTGCCAAACTGTGTTTAACATCACCCACTCTTTCTTCGTGGTATACAGGTTGCAAATCAGACCCTAAAATTGCACATATTTGATTCCACAACGAATTTAAAGTTGTGCGTTCACCAAAAGCAATATTTACTACTTCGCTTTCATTAATATTAGCGGTAAACATTGCTTTGATATTTGCCTGCACGGCATTTTCAACAAACGTAAAATCACGGCTTGTTTCGCCATCTCCGTTTATAAATGGAGAAATATTTTTTAAAGCAGATTCTATAAATATTGGAATTACGGCAGCATAAGGACCTTTTGGATTTTGCCTTGGACCAAATACATTAAAATACCTCAAGCCAATGGTATTAAAATTATATATCCTTGAAAAAACGTCTGCATACAATTCGTTCACATACTTTGTAACAGCATATGGCGATAAAGGGTTACCAATGTTTTCTTCAACTTTAGGCAGCTTAGCACTATCTCCGTAAGTACTGGAGCTGGCTGCATACACCATGCGTTTTGTCTTAGCATCTCTTGCGGCTACAAGCATATTTAAAAAGCCGCTTATGTTCACTTCATTCGTGGTAATAGGATCGTTTATTGATCTTGGTACAGAACCCAATGCAGCCTGGTGCGAAATAAAATCTATTCCTTCTACTGCTTTTTCGCAAGTATCAAATTCTCTAATATCTCCTTCAATTAATTCAAATGCAGGATTGCTTTTAAAAGGCGCAATATTTTCTTTTGAACCGGTGCTGAAATTATCCAGCACCCTTACTTTACCTGCATTGTTTTTCAATAAATACTCAACCAAATTAGAACCTATAAAACCTGCGCCGCCGGTAATAAGAAAATTATAGTTGGAAAGGTTTATACCTGTATGATAAATTGTGTTATACATTAGCTTATAATCTGCTATCAATAAATTTTTTATCTAAAATTGCTTTTACATCATATATAACAGCAATTGGTTTGCAGAATTGCCTTATATTAATTTCAAGGAATTGTTTATGCGCTACAGCTAAAATAACGGTATCAAACTTTTCTTCTTTTATATTTCCGTTATTGCATTCCACATTGTATTCATGCTTTACTTCGGCGGCATCAGCAAGCGGGTCGTATATCGTAACATTCGCATTGTATTCTTCCAGCCTTTTTACTATATCAATCACTTTTGTATTTCTAACATCAGGACAATTCTCTTTAAAAGTGAACCCTAAAATTAATATCTTACTATTCATCACCTGGATGCTTTTCCGCAACATAAGTTTTACCACTTCATCTGCTACATAAGCGCCCATGCCATCATTCAATCTTCGTCCTGCCAATATTATTTCAGGATGATAGCCTGCTTCCTGTGCTTTTTGCGCGAGGTAATAAGGATCAACACCAATACAATGACCACCTACAAGACCGGGTTTAAATGATAAAAAGTTCCATTTAGTAGCGGCAGCTTCAAGCACATCGTGTGTATCAATATCTAATTTATTAAAAATTTTAGCCAGTTCGTTTACAAAAGCAATATTAATATCGCGCTGTGCATTTTCAATTACTTTAGCGGCTTCTGCAACTTTAATAGATGAAGCAGAATACGTTCCTGCGGTAATGATAGATGCATATAATTCATCAATTTCTTTAGCTGCTTCGACTGTTGAGCCAGAAGTAATTTTTTTAATTTTTGAAACCGCATGTTCTTTATCACCAGGATTAATTCTTTCGGGAGAATATCCGGCAAAAAAATCTTTATTAAATTTTAAGCCTGAAAATTTTTCAAGCACCGGCACACACTCATCTTCTGTTACGCCGGGATAAACCGTGGATTCATAAATAACAATATCATCTTTTTTTAAAACCTTACCAATGGTTTCACTTGCTTTATACAACGGCGTTAAATCAGGGTGCCTGTGTTTATCAACGGGCGTGGGAACAGTTACAATATAAACATTTGATGAAGCAATATCTTCTATCTTATCTGTAACAAAAAATCCTTTACTATCACTATTCTTTTCTTTTAAAACAGAAAGCAAGTCAGGCTTTTCTATTTCAAGTGTAAAGTCATCACCATTTTGTAATGCAGCTATTCTTTTTTGATTGATATCGAAGCCTACAACAGCAAATTTTTTTGCAAATTCAACTGCCAATGGCAAACCCACATACCCTAATCCTATAACAGTTATTCTTTTCATTTTTTCCATAAAGATTTTCCTAAAAGATAAGATGTGTTTTAACTAAATGTTGAAGCACTACCTAAAACGTGGAATTAAACTTCTGCTGATTGAATCCATTCCAGGCCATGGTATCATTGCAAGAATTATTAAAAGTGCAAGTGCATATAATAAAATGCAGCGGCGATGTTTTTTGGTGTCAGTAAGTTGTTTGCGATAAATGCCTCTTGCAATTGTAATTAATATAATTGCTATAATCATACTTACAGAATGTTCTATAGCAAAAAAACGTTCAGTGCTGGTTTGCATTACTTGCGTCATCCCGCTATTTTCAATATTCCTGAAACCCCATGCACCAGCAAACCATTGATACAAACCTGTGAGCAATTGTATATGCGCAGAAATCATAAGCCACAAACCAAGCTTTTTATCAATGCTCACAAACGGACGATTGACAGCAGCAAAATGTCTTACAAGATTTATCAACAACAATAATAAAATTACCCAGCGTAATAAATTGTGAAGACCTAAAATAAAATTATACATGTTGCATGTTTGATTTTATCAAAAATAAGCAGGAGTAATGAAAAAGGATTATAAATACAATCTCAATCAAACACGTTACATATTTGGCAGGTTATTTCAGCAACTCCAAGCAACCAAATAGGGAGGAGAGTGCAAGGAGAGTGGGAGGAGCCATCAAGCAGGAGTCCTGGCAGATATGGTAATTTTACATGATAAATTTTATATTATTGGAATTAATGCCCTGATTAATCAACGCAAGGGCTGGGTTTATCATATAATGGAATGAGTAAAGGCAATGAGAGTAATTTATAAAATTTGTAGATTTATTCATTCCAATCAGCCATAAACAAATTAATATCATAACCGCCGCCACTGTTCCGGTTTGATGAAAACATTATTTTCTTTCCATCATAACTAAACATTGGGAAAGCATCAAAACCTTTACTGTGCGAAATTTTTTCAAGCCCACTTCCATCCAAATTAATTACATACATGTTGAATGGGAAACCATGCGCATACTCATGATTGCTGCAAAAAATAATATGCTTTCCATCAGGCGTAAAATTCGGCGCCCAATTGGCCTGTCCTAAATTTGTTATTTGTTTTTGATCGCTTCCATCAGCATTGGCAATAAACACTTCCATCTGTGTTGGCGCCACTAAGCCTTTTGATAAAAGATCTTTGTAATCTGCAATATCTTCTGCAGTTTTTGGCCTGCTTGCACGCCATACTATTTTAGTTCCATCAGCACTAAACCAAGCACCGCCATCATAACCTAATTCATTTGTTATTTGTGTAACTTTTTCTGTTGCCAAATCCATAATATATAAATCAAGATCACCGTTACGCACAGACGTAAAGATCATTTTCTTTCCATCGGGCGATAAAGTTCCTTCTGCATCATAACCTTTTGTTTTGGTAAGCTGCTTTATTATTTTGCCTGAAGTATCAGCCAAAAAAATATCGTACATATCGTAAATCGGCCATATATAACGATTGCCAAATTTTGAACGATCCGGAATTGGCGGACAACTATCGCCACCCAAATATGTTGATGCATAAATAACATGTTTACCATCGGGCAAAAAATAACCGCAGGTGTTTCTGCCCTTACCGTTGCTTAGTTGTTTAAATTGAAACGCTTCTCCATGTTGCGGAATGTTGCCCGTAAACATTCTGTCGCACATAATATTTTCTTTTTCATTTTTACGTTGAAAAATAATTTGTTTATCATCAAAACTCCAATATGCTTCAGCATTATCACCATCAAAAGTTAATTGTTGAATATTTTTGAAATGCTTTTCATCAGGATAAATCAATGTATCATTATTCTGAGCCTTTACGGTTTTGAAAATCACAAAACATAATAAACATGCTGCTAATTTTTTTATGAGTTGATAGGAAAACATTCGTTATAAATTTTTGAATTGCGCAAATGTAAATGCAAAGCTTATCGTTCGTGTAACAGAACAGTCATAAAACATTGCAACTTGAAACAATGAAACTTTATACCTTAAACTTTTAAACATTATTTTTGCCCCGCTAAAAATTATCTATGCGACAAATTGCATTTCGGGAAGCCTTACGTGAAGCTCTTAATGAAGAAATGAGAAGAGATGACCGTGTTTTTTTAATGGGTGAAGAAGTAGCTGAATATAACGGCGCTTATAAAGTAAGCCAGGGAATGTTGGCTGAGTTTGGGCCGAAGCGCGTGATTGATACACCAATTTCAGAGTTAGGTTTTTCAGGTATTGGTGTTGGCGCTGCACAAAATGGTTTGCGCCCGGTTATTGAATTTATGACGTGGAATTTTGCAGTGCTTGCGTTAGATCAAATATTAAATACTGCTTCAAAAATGTTGGCAATGAGCGGTGGACAATTAGGATGCCCAATTGTGTTTCGTGGCCCAAACGGAAGTGCCGGCCAGCTTGGTGCACAACACTCAACAGCATTTGAAAATATATATGCAAACATTCCCGGTTTAAAAGTGGTTTCAGTTTCTAATGGTTACGATGCAAAAGGTTTATTGAAACAATCTATACGTTATGAGGAAGACCCGGTTATGTTTATGGAAAGTGAAGTAATGTATGGCGATAAAAGCGAAGTGCCTGAAGAAG
>JBDUBY010000411.1:0-4205 GCA_040003735.1 Parafilimonas sp. | reverse complement strand
TTTTGCGTAAAATCTTTTATCTCTTTCTGTAAAAAAGTTTTATCAATATGCTTGTTATAATAAGAAGTGTCTAACTGTTGCGTAATAATGTTTATAAAATTTCTGTGCAACATATTTTCAAACTCATCTTTTAAAATAATATCTGCTTCAGTTTTGTTTGAAAACATCAATATATTATTACCAATTTTTTCCTGCTTTTTTAAATCTCTGAATATTGAAATGAAAGGCGTAACACCGGCGCCGCCTGCAATAAAAACGCCTTCACCTTTATATTCAATTGCGCCCCATGCATCGCTTATTTCAAATTCTTCACCAATGTCAATTGTATTTAAATGATGCGTAAGCCCTTTTGGATTTTCATACATCTTTATAGTAAATTCAAGGTAATCATCACCAGGCAGGCAGGTAAAAGTAAACGGATGCTTATTATCTTTCCAGCCTTCTTTGTTTAAAGAAAGATCTGTAGCCTGCCCGGGTGTAAACATAAAACCGTCGGGCTTTGTAACACGAAATGTTTTTACATTATGTGTTCTTGGAATAATTTCTTTTACAGTAACAATATGCGTATCTGCCATGGTATTTTTTGTGGCAATAAAATTAGCAAGCATCTGCTTTAATAAAAAAAGTAATTGATAAAGGTTTTGCTGTATTTTTTGCTTCTTAAAAGAGCACGTATTTTTATGCATGAATAATTTTGAGATCGTTATTTTTTTAATAACCATTCTTGTTGTTCTTTCTGCTTTTACAGATAAGATTAAACTGCCTTACCCGATATTGCTGGTATTTGCAGGATTGATCATAGGCTTTGTTCCTTTTCTGCCCAATCTTAAGCTTGATCCTGATATTGTCTTCCTTATATTTCTTCCGCCACTTTTATATGATGCTGCTTTTAAAACATCATGGCTTGAATTTAAAAAAGAGATCGGCCCAATTTCAACACTTGCTGTATCACTTGTGTTTTTTACCACGCTTAGTGTAGCGGTTGCAGCGCATTATATTATACCTGGTTTTAGCTGGCCTATTGCATTTGTACTTGGTGCTATCGTTTCACCGCCGGATGCTGTTGCTGCATCAGGCATTATAAAAGGGTTAGGTTTAAATAAAAAAGTAATTACTATAATTGAAGGAGAAAGTTTGCTGAATGATGCATCTGCATTGATTGCTTACCGCTATGCAGTAGCTGCCACATTAACGGGTAGTTTTATTTTATGGAAAGCAAGCCTGCAATTTATATTAGTAGCCGGTGGTGGCGTTGTAGCCGGCCTCATTGTGGGATATATACTGGTATTTGCGCACAAAAAAATACAAGATAATATTTTGGTTGAAACAAGCATAAGCCTGCTTACACCTTTTTTAGCATATATCCTGGCTGAAGAATTTCATACATCAGGAATATTGGCAGTTGTTACTGCCGGCATTTTTATTTCGTGGCGTTCACGGGAAGTTTTTTCTTTTCAAACACGGTTACGCACAAGCGGCGTTTGGGATACACTTATCTTTTTGCTCAACGGTATTATTTTTATTCTTATTGGTTTGCAGTTGCCCGAACTGGTAAAAGATCTTTCAGCAACAATGCTATATAAATTGATTGGTGATGGAATTGTTATCAGTATTGTAACTATTATAATTAGAATTCTGTGGGTATTTGCCGGCGCTTATCATCAACAATTATTAAGAAGAAAAAAGAAAAATGATACAAAAGATGAAACGGTTGATTGGAAGAATGTGCTGATTGTTGCATGGACAGGAACCAGAGGTGTTGTAAGCCTGGCAACAGCGCTTGCTTTGCCCATTACAATGGAAAACGGCGATGACTTTCCTAAAAGGCATTCAATATTATTACTCGCTTTTTCAGTAATAATGGTAACATTGGTGGTACAAGGTTTAACGCTGCCGCTGCTGATTAAATGGCTGCGAATAAAACCCATTACTGTTGAGCAGGAGAAAGAAGAAGAAGAGCTTACACTAAAACTTACGCAAGACAGCCTTCAATTTATTAATAATGATTTTCCGATTGAAATTGATGACGAGGCAATGGAAAGAATAAAGAAGCAATATGAATTTAGCTATAAACTATTGCTTAACAGAAGTGATAAAAAATTACCTCAAAAGCAAATTGAATCAGAATTTAATTCTGCACACCAGTTTTTGCTTGCCCAGCTTGAAGTAATCAATTTCCAGAGAGAAGTAATTATGGAATGCCAAAACAACGGCAGTTATAGCGAAGAAGCATTAGGCAAAGCTGAAAGAGAATTAGATATGGACGAACTGCGGATTAATTCATTACTTGAAAAAGGCGAAGCATCGGCAAGAGTTGCCAATAATGATGCTGTTTAATTGGTTAGTACATTTCTGCAGGTATCATTTCCTTTATAATACCCATGCGGAAAATTCTATTCTGTTTCCTTTAAAAAATTACAGCAAAGTGATAAACTTAATATTGCCAATATAAATACTTATATAACTCAGCTCTATTTTTTATATTATTCTGATAGCAGTAGGTGTGTTTATTTTCCTATCGCAGGAAGAGCTTTGAAAAGAATAATAACCATAATTACTTCGTTAGCACTGTACTGTTAAAGCTTTTTGATAAATGCATAATAAGCGCTGCTCTATCATTTAAAAGCAATGGATAATTTTATGCAGGTAAAAGTTATGCTGCCATAAAGTATGCAGTACAAGTGTTGCGACGCAAGGAACGATGCCACAAAGTTTTGCAGCTTGTAACCCAAATAAAACTTAGCTATTTATCAGCTCCATTCTTCTGCATCTTTTTCCAGCTGGCCTTTATATACTTTCCTGGATATATAAACGCTTAACTCGTACAATGCAAATAATGGAAGGAACACAATTGTTTGGCTGTACCAATCGGGGCTTGGTGTAATTACCGCTGCAAGTACAAGTAAAATAACGATTGCATATTTGCGTGTTCGTTTTAAAAACTGCGGTGTAACAATACCAATTTTTGTGAGCGCATAGGTAAGCACCGGCATTTCAAAAGCAATGCCGCAGCCTACAATAACGTCAGTAAGGTTATCAATATAATCGTTGATGGTTGGCCTGGTTGTTACCATGTTAAGCGCACTTACCTGGAAGCTTGCTAAAAAATTAAACGTGAATGGCCCTAAAACATAATAGCCGAATGCAGAACCTAAAAAGAAAAAGAATGAAACCCAGAAAATTACAAAGCGTGTACCGTTTAATTCTTTTTGCTTCAGCGCTGGTTTTACAAAACGCCAGAACTCCCAAAAAATGTATGGAAACGATGCTATTAAACCGCCTACGAATGCAATGGAAAAGCTGCTGAAAAACTGCCCGCCGAAAGTGGTGGTCTGCATGGTAATATTTACCGGTGGCAGGCATAGATCGTTACCTAAACCCAGCGCATTGCTAAGGCGACAAATGACACGGTAACTAATAAAATTTGGATTGATGGGCCCGGCAATTACATTATCAAATACCCACTGTATATTAATAAATATAATTACTGCAAAAAAAAGTATAACAACCAAAGAGCGAATGATATGCCATCTTAATTCTTCTAAATGATCTACGAAGGCCATTTCGCCTTTGCCCTGACTTCTGCGACCGAAAAAACCTTCTGCCATTATATTGTTCTTTTTATAAAAGGTGACAAATGTACGTGGCAGGCACACATATGGATTAATAAAAATTGATAAAGTTGAAAACTGATTAGCGAAGAACCTTAAGCTTTACCATTTCAATGCGAGTATCGCTTACATTAAGAACATCAAATTCGTATTTATCTATAATGATGCGTTCCTTAGCGCGGGGAATAGTTTCATGCTGATCAATTATGTAACCGGATAATGTTTCAGAATCAGTTTCAGGAAACGCAAGATCATATTTTTCATTGATGTAATCCAGCTCAAGCCTGCCCGAAAAAATAAATTCATTTTCGGCAATTTGCTTTTCAACAAATTCATCAGTATCATATTCATCCTCTATTTCACCAAATATTTCTTCCAATAGATCTTCCATTGTAATAATGCCTGCAGTTCCTCCAAATTCATCAACTACCCATGCAATACTTTTTCTTTCTTTATTAAATTTATTCATCAAATCAGTTGCACTCATGGTTTCGGGCACAACAGGTATGGGTAATAAAATTGAGCGAAGGCCGTCTGGTTTTTTAAAAAAATCAAGTTGATGAACATAGCCCTGTATATTATCAATATTGCCTT
>JBDUBY010000066.1:0-4214 GCA_040003735.1 Parafilimonas sp. | reverse complement strand
GGCAATTTTGATCCTTCAAAATTATTGGCACCCATTCCTCAAATAAAAAAATGGGTGAAAGAAATGATTGATGCATTTGGCGTACAAAGTTATATTGCCAATCTTGGTCATGGCATTACCCCTAATGTTCCTGTTGATCATGCAAAAGCATTTGTAGATGCTGTGAAAGAATATTCATTGTAATTTTTTTTATTGTTTGGTGATTTAAAATTTATATCAAGGCAAGAAACATTAATTGCTTTAACGTTAAAGCAATAGCTTTGAAACCATAGCCATCATACATTACAAGCGTTTGCTATTACCGAAATTTAATATTCACCAACAAATTAAATTCCATGAGAAAATATCTTTTTCCTGTTTTAATTGCATTTCTGTTTACAATTAATTATTGTTCTGCTCAATCAACTTTTAAAGACAGCATTGTTGTTAAAGGCCATGTGCGTATAACCGAAGCAAGGGTTTTTAAAAACAATGATTATTTTATCAACTGGTCTATAGTCAGTAAAAATATCGAAACTGATCAGTTCACCAGGGTTGATGGTAATGGTAATATTGTATGGTCAAAAAACTACTCGCTTCCATCTGCAAACTATGGAAAATCTGTTACAACATCAGACAACGGTTTTATATATGTTGTGCATAATAGTAATAGCATTAGTGTTTTTAAATATGCTGAGAATGGAAATTTACAATGGTCAAAAAAATATCAATTTTCAGAGCCTTATGATATACTTGAGCAGAAGATAATTGAATCGGCAGAAGGTGGTTATTATGTTCATTGTAATACAGGAATTAACCTTGATACTTATTTAGCTAAGAAAATAGTTATGCGTTTAAATAGCAACGGAGATATTGTTTGGAGCTCATCTTACGATATTAATGGCTTAGACTTAGACAATTTATCTTACCCGCAAATGGATGTAATGTGCGAAGCACCAAATGGCGGTATTATAGTGAGTCAAAAAGATGCGAGTTGCAGGAAAGATAATTGCGATATTGTATCTTTTGTTTGGTATAACAATAAAGGTGAGTTTAAAAAGAAAATTATTTATGATAAAAAAGGCGTTTATAATTCTGATGAACTTGCCCCGGATTTACTTGCTACAGATGGTACTTCATTGTATACAGTAATGGGGTATTATTTAAACGGCCAAAACTATATTATCAACAAAATAGATCTATCTGTTTCAACCGCAAAAGCAACCGTTTTGCCTACATCCTTTCAAAACCTCGCGCATTATTTACAAAATAAGAACATCTCTGCTTTTACGGGCTTAGGATATAAATCAAATAACGGCGGAAGTTCTGCTGATACAGATAGTTGTTTAGTTTTTAATTCAGATGGTGGTTATGCAACAATAACTCCCATACAAATTTCATCAACTGTAAATGCTATCGTTATAAAACAATACGATAAACATGGTTACACATGTCCTGATTTTATTGAACCTTTCGATACATCTTCACATCCAACACAAATCAGTTTTGGTGTCTCCGGAGTAGAAGCAAAATCCGCAGGTACAATGACCGCCATGCCAGATACTTTAACGCTGACATCAAATAATCTTAATGTAACTATACTTTGCCAGGGCGAAGGATCGCAAAATGCAACTTCTATTAATAATGCAGTTAGCAGTAATCTGCCAGTTAATAAAAACAGCGTATATCCAAATCCTGTAAAAGATATTTTACACATATATGCTTTGCAAACCACTACGATTTCTGTAACTAATCAAGCTGGAAAAACTATGTTTACAAAACAGGTGAGTGGTAAAACAGACATCAATGTTTCGACCCTGGATGCCGGTATGTACTTTGTAAAATTTTATAATACCGGCAAAGTTGAAAAAGTAATAGTGATAAAATAATTCAAAACGGTTTACTTATAAAAAGAGAAGCATTTGTAATGTCTTCTCTTTTTATGTTTAATGTTTTTTCTTGCTGCACAACCTTAATTACTTTCACAACATGAAATCAAGACGTAAATTTATTAAAGCATCCAGCATTCTTGGTGCAGCAACATTATTATCAAACAAAAATATTTTTGCCCAATCAGCAAATGATTTTCAAAGCATGAGGCCACCGCTTGCAGAGCGAAAATTTACAAGTGATGTAGTTGAAGCAACTATCGCGCAAATGAAATCAACGTTGCCAAATAAAGAGCTGGCGTGGATGTTTGAAAATTGTTTTCCCAACACACTCGATACAACTGTTTTTTATGAAGAGCATAATGGCGTTCCCGATACGTATGTTATAACCGGCGATATTGATGCCATGTGGTTGCGTGATAGTTCGGCGCAGGTTTGGCCGTATGTTTCACTGGCTGCTAAAGATGAAAAGCTGAGGAAATTAATTGCGGGTGTTATCAACAGGCAGGTAGTATGTATTCTCAGAGATCCGTATGCAAATGCATTTTATAAAGATGCAAATAAGATCAGCCAATGGAAAGATGATCTTACAGATATGAAGCCGGGTGTTCATGAAAGAAAGTGGGAGATAGATTCACTTTGCTTTCCTATTAGATTAGCACATGGTTATTGGAAAGCAACGGGCGATACAACACCTTTTACTGCTGACTGGAAGGAATCTATTCGCTTAACTATAAAAACTTTCCGTGAGCAACAACGTAAAAATGGCGATGGTCCTTATACATTTCAGCGCACTACTTCGTGGGCAACAGATGGCGTTCCTTTAAGTGGTTATGGTTATCCAACAAAACCTGTTGGGCTTGTGTGCTCTATGTTTCGTGCAAGCGATGATGCAACAATTTTTCCTTTTCACATTCCTGATAATTTTTTTCTTGTTGTATCAATGAATCATGCAGCAACAATATTAAATGAAGCATATAAAGATGCTGAACTGGCAAAAGCGTGCACCGATCTTTCTACAGAAGTTGCAACAGCATTGAAGCAATATGCAATCGCTGAACATGCACAATTTGGAAAAGTTTATGCTTATGAAGTGAATGGCTTTGGAAGTTTTAATTTAATGGACGATGCTGGCACACCAAGTTTGTTATCGTTGCCTTATTTAAATGCTGTTGATGCAAATGATGAAGTATATCAGCGAACAAGAAAATATGCTTTATCATCTGAAAATCCTTTCTTTTTCAAAGGCAAATTTGCAGAAGGAGAAGGAAGCCCGCATGCGGGAATGGATATGGTTTGGCCGCTCGGAATTATCACACGTGCATTAACAAGTAATGATGATAAAGAAATAAAAGATGCATTAAAAATGCTGATGGCAACACATGCCGGTACTGGTTTTATGCATGAGAGTTTTGATAAAGATGATCCAACAAAATTTACACGTAAATGGTTTGCATGGGCAAACACTTTATTTGGTGAATTGATATTGCATTTGAATGATAAAAAACCCGGTTTATTAAAAGCAATATAAATAATTGAAATATCTATTTCAATTTCGAAATATTAGTGTTG
Source organism: Parafilimonas sp. (assembly GCA_040003735.1). Classification (GTDB taxonomy): domain Bacteria; phylum Bacteroidota; class Bacteroidia; order Chitinophagales; family Chitinophagaceae; genus Parafilimonas. The sequence goes on along the minus strand of JBDUBY010000066.1, from coordinate 774 downwards.
AATTTAAGCAAGAAGTAAAACGAGCATTTTTATTTTTTGCTTTTTACTTTTGTGATTTTAATTTAAAGAAGTAGTGATGAAACAATTATTTTCCCTGGTTATCTTTTTAATGTTTGCAACAACATTTTCAAATGCGCAGGATGTATATATGCCGCGAAATATTAAAAAAGCATATCAACAAGGAACGCGTTCTTTAACCGGCGCACCCGGCGCAAATTACTGGCAGAACAAAGGTGTTTATGATATAGCGGAAACAGTTCATGCTGATACAAAATCAATTTCAGGAACAGAAAAAATTGTGTACTCAAACAACAGCTCCGATACTTTAAAAACAATTGCAATTCGCTTTGTAAATAATATTCATAAACCACAATCACCACGTTCAGGATTTTATAGTAAAGATTTTCTTGATTCAGGTTTACATATTTCATCTTTTAAAATTGATGGCGCTGTGTATGATGTAAATAGTGAAGGATGGAGCACGGTGAATGATGTACGATTAAAATCTGCGATGTTGCCGCATTCAACAGCAACATTGGAAATTGAGTGGGATTATCCTTTATCAAAACAAAGTGGAAGGGAAGGACAAATTGATTCAACTACATTCTATTGCGCGTATTCTTATCCGCGTGTTTCTGTGTATGATGATTATAACGGATGGGATAGAATTCCGCATTCTGACCGACAGGAATTTTATAATGATTTCAATGATTATACTTTATCCATTACTGCGCCGAAAAATTTTGTTGTTTATGCAACAGGTGATTTATTAAA
>JBDUBY010000034.1:0-4231 GCA_040003735.1 Parafilimonas sp. | reverse complement strand
CCTGCAAAAGGTTCATCTAATAAAATAAATTTTGGATCAACAGCAAGTGCTCTTGCAATTTCTGTTCTGCGCCTTTCACCACCACTTAAGCTATCGCCGTTATTTTTTCTTACATGTTTTAAATTAAATTCTTCCAGCAAAACTTCTAATTTATCCATCCGTTCGTGTTTCTTCAGATTTGTCATTTCAAGCACAGCGAGAATATTATCTTCAACAGTCAGTTTTCTAAAAACAGATGCTTCCTGCGGCAAATATCCAATACCCATTTGCGCACGTTTGTACATCGGTATTTTTGTGATGTTCTGATCATCTAAAAACACTTCGCCCGAATCTGCTTTTATCAAGCCTACAACCATATAAAAAGTAGTGGTTTTGCCTGCGCCGTTTGGGCCAAGCAAACCAACAATTTCTCCTTGCTGCACGGTTATAGAAACATCGTTTACCACCGTGCGGCTGCTGTAAGTTTTAAACAGGTTTTTTGTACTGATGACTATATTCAAAGCAATTCCTTTTTAACAAAAATAGACGATGGTTTATTAATGAACCTGTAAATGATTGTTACACTTTATTTGCTGCTTCACAATTTTTATCGCTGCTCTCAATTTCAAGCGTTACATGCTGAATATTCATGTGCTCTAATGAATGTTTAAAATCATGTTTTATTTTTTCAACTTTATCCATTGAAGCATTTGCATCAATAACAATATGTGCGGTTAATGCATTTTCTGTAGTACTCATCGCCCATAAATGTATGTGATGAATTTCCTGAATGCCTTTAATAGTTGCTGCAGCATTTTTTACTTCCTGCAAATTCAAGTTAGTTGGTACACCATCAAGCGATAAACGCAAACTTTCTTTTAGTAAATTCCATGTACCAAATAAAATGGTAAGCGCAACTATAATACTTAATGCCGGGTCAATCCAAAACCAATTTGTAAATTTTATAATGATGCCTCCTACAACAAGCGTTAACGATATTAGTGCATCACTAAACATGTGCAGGTAAGCAGATTTGATGTTCAAATCTTTTTTCTTGTCGCGCAAAAACAAAAGTGCAGTCGCACCATTTACAATAATTCCGATGCCTGCAACCCAGGCGATTGTTGTTCCCGGCAAAGGCTCTGGGTTAGATAATTTATGAATGGCTTCAAAAGCAATGGCGCCAATTGAAACCATCAGCACCATTGCATTAAATAATGCAACTATGATGGATGATTTGCGGTAACCATAAGTATAATTTTCGTTAGACCGCATCTTCATCAAACGATAGGCGAGGAGTGATAAGCTTAATGCAACAACATCAGCAAGGTTATGGCCTGCATCGCTTAACAAAGAAAGTGAGTGAATGTAAAAACCGGCAATTGCTTCAACAATTACAAACAATGCATTTAACGTAATACCAATTACAAAAGCAGTATTTGCTCTTTGCGGTTCAACAGCATGATGATGATGCTCGTGCGCCATAAAACAAATATAAATACATGCTTATTCAGGCATGGATAAATTTATAGTTAAACTATTGCAGCAAATAATTAGCATTTATATGTTACACAATAATGGCAGAAATCGTTTGCCATTCTTTACGTTTGCATCCGCAGATGAAACAACATCATTTTAATTTCAGAGATCAGCATTTATGGCTTTCGCCGGAGAGAACTATTTTTTGGGAAGATGAAAAAGCGCTCATTTTATCAGACAGTCATTTTGGAAAAACAGGGCATTTCAGGAAAGCCGGAATACCGTTACCGCAAAGTCTTTATTTAGAAGATCTGCAACGCTTATTTAACCTTCTTCAATTTTATAAACCGGAGCAACTAATTGTTGTTGGCGATTTGTTTCACAGTAAATCAAACAAAGAACATTTGTTGTTTGAGAAATGGCGAAATGATTTTACGCAGCTCGAAATTTTATTGGTGAAAGGCAATCATGATGTGCTGCGCGATGAATGGTATCACCAGATTAAAATAAAGGTTTTTTCAGAAGAACTTTTACGTAGAAATAATGTTGCTTTTATACATGATTGTGCGCATATTGAAAAATATCCGCTTCATGCAGATGCCTATTTTGTTACAGGGCATTTACACCCGGGCATTTTTATTAAAGGCAGAAGCCGGCAGCATTTAAGTTTCCCATGTTTTTATTTTAATGATCAGTTTGCCGTGTTGCCTGCATTTTCAAAATTTAGCGGGCTTGCATTAATTGATAAGAAAAAAACAGACAATGTTTTTGCTATCGTAAATGATGAATTGATAGAGATATGATTACCGCACATTAATATCAAACGGTAATCTTGCCTGCGGAATATTTATCATCTCTGATAATTGTTTTGATCTTTTAAGAAGATCATACTGTTGTTGACCAATCTCTTTTATTAAAGCTTTCTGCTGGCTTTGCGCACTGAATGTTCCATTTTCAGTAAGCTCTTCCAGCCAGCTTTTTTGTTCAGGATATTCTCTTGTTCTGTACTCTTTCAACTTTGCCATGCGTGCCGCGCAATCAACCGCATCCTGTAATGTTCCTGTTCTGTCAACAAGACCTACACCAATAGCACGCTTGCCGATCCATACACGACCTTGTGCAATACTATCTATGTAAACAACATCTTTTTTTCTTCCGTCAGCAACACGTGTTTTAAACAGGTTATATATTGTATCCACAGATGATTGTATAAAGTTTCTTTCCTGGTCAGTTAATGGGCGGCTTATTGAACCAAGATCGGCATACGGCCCGGTTTTAACGCCATCGAAAGTGATGCCGAGTTTATCATTAAAAAAGTCTTTTAAATTAGCCATCACACTAAACACACCGATAGAACCTGTGATGGTTGTTTCATCAGCAAATACTGAATCTGCAGCGCATGAAATATAATAACCGCCGGAAGCTGCATAATCGCCCATGCTTACTACAACAGGTTTTGCTTTTTTAGCCAGGAAAATTTCTCTCCATATTGCTTCGCTTGCCATAGAACTTCCGCCGGGAGAATTCACGCGGAAAACAATGGCTTTTACATCATCATCCAATCTTGCTTTGCGGATTATCTTTACAAAATCATCGCTTCCAATCTGGTCTTTATCACCTTTACCATCAACAATATCGCCGTCTGCATAAATAATATCAACCTTTCCGCCATCACCGTCTTTTTCAAAATTTACAGCTTTTGCATATTTACCAAATGCTATAAAATTTATTTCCTGTTTTTGATCTTTATTTAAACGCTTTAAAATCTCTGTTCTTACTTCATCATCATACTTTAAGCCGTCAACAAGATTATATTTTAATGCATCATTCGCAGTTTGTACAGCGCCTGAATTTGCAAGCTGATGTAATGAAGCAGTATCAGTATGCCTTGCATCTGCCGTTCTCAATAATAAATTATTATAGATATCATTCAGCCAAACCGTTGTTTGCAAACGATTGGCATCCGTCATTTCTGTAACGCGTAAAGGCTCTGTTGCACTTTTAAACTTACCGGCATAAAAAATTTCTGGTTTTATTTCAAGCTTATCAAGCAAACCTTTTAAAAACATTTCATCAACCGAAAATCCATCCCATTCTACACCACCGGCAGGGTTACAATATATTTTATCTGCAACTGTAGCAACATAATAAGCACGTTCAGGAATAACGCTTCCGTAAGCAATAATAAACTTGTTGCTTTTTTTAAAATCAATCAATGACTGTCTTAATTCTTCGCTGGCCGCATAACCGTTTTCATTATCACCAGCTTTAATATAAATGCCTTTTATTGATGAATCTTTTTTAGCATAACGAATCATGCGAACCATATCATACAAACCGGGCACATCGCTGGATGGATTATTAAAAAATTCATTCAACGGATTATTTTTTGCCTGTTCTGCAAACGGCTGACCAAGATCAAGCACCAAAACTCCTTTCGATCCAATGTCAGGTTTAGAAGGCGAAGTGGCACTGCCAATTATAATTGAAATTGCAAAAAATATGGCTATGCTGAAGAGAATGAGTGCAGCCAATGATGCCAAAAAAATCTTTAAAAAACTTCTCATGTGTGTTTGTATTTACCTTTCCGGTTGAAATATTTGACTAAACTTAATAAGCGACGCAAAGCTGCATTAAAGCTAAAGCTGCAATGTTCATTTATATACGTAGGGCGCAAAAATAAAGATATTTGGTACTCTTTACACTGTGAATTAATTATGAAGACAGCATTTCTGCTTACAGGTGGTAATTTAGGAAATCGTTTGCAAAATCT
>JBDUBY010000257.1:0-14372 GCA_040003735.1 Parafilimonas sp. | reverse complement strand
ATTTACAAAAAAAAGGGGGCTTGGATGAAAATCCTGCCCCGTTTTAAAATCCAATATCCTATGAAAAACCATTACAAATGTATGCAACAAGTTTAGTTATTGCAAGTTTTTTAACAATGAATTTTATTTATTATAAATATCAAAATTTAATAGCTCCAAAGAGATTGTTCGTAATTGAAAATCTTATCCTTAATTTTTTCACCTTCCAACAGCCTGAATAAAGTGTTATTTGGATAGACTGATGAGAGCGGCAAATTATAAGGATTGTCTATCGATGATTGTATAACATAACTGCTAAACATCCTGCCTTCAAATAGATCTTCCCAAGTCATTTGCGCACCCATATTTTTTGCATTGTACACCTCGTATTTTGCCAAGGTTGGCCTGAGATCAGGATAATAAACCCACCATACCGGCCTGTCGCTGTTCGCAACAACATCACCTGTTGAAAGTTTATATGGTATAACCGGAGCGATACCAATAATACGCACGTACATGCGGCTGCTTTCTTTATCAAATATCCATTCTTCTTTTATTCTGAATTTATAAATAGAATCAGGGTCTGTTGCTATAGCACGAACCTGGTACCCACTTACATTTCCATCATTGTCATATACTTTTACAGTATCAAAGCCGCCGCCAAAAGCATTCATTGCATCATCCGCGGTGATAGGCGTAGTAAACCTGTCATCGTCTCCGCTAAATGCGGTAACATCTCCATCTTTAATCGCTTTTAAAAGAATAGAAATAAAACGCTGGCTTCCATTATCTTCAACCGCTGAATATCTGAAAGATTGGTTCATTTTTTCGCGTGCATCAATTTCGCGCCAAACTCTTACCATAAACACTGCATCATCTTCCCGTATGTCTTCGTAGGCAAGCGGCGTTCTTTCTTTCACTAAATTTTTTTGAATAGCGCCATCATTACGTAAAGACATTTTTGTACTATCTAACAACCCATTACTGCTGCTTTTAATAACGGTTATTGGCAACGTAGTGTCAATTGCAATTGCTGCATTGTTATTGTTTCCATAACTGTTTGGATTATTAGCGTTATTTATGGTTGTATCTGGATTACCATAATTGCTTTTAGGAGGTTGCTGCTGTGTATTTTTTGGTGGTGTATTACCATAACTGTTTCTTCTTTGAACCGGGCGCTGTGCGTCAGATTTTTTTACAGAAAGAAAGGCAGCAATTAATATCAGCAAAAATGCAACTCGCTTCATAAAATCTTAATTAATATAAATTGAATACAATAGGTGGTAAATATCGTGTTCCGCCGGGGCCTTGTGCTGCTATATTATCTATAGTAACAGTAGAGCCAGGTTTACATTTTTCTATTAAGTTTTGTATCGGAGAAAAACTCGCACCTTTTACATCCTGAAATTGTAATTGTGAAAAGCCTGCACCTGTTAAAACAATCGTATAACCAGTTACATTAAACTTAACGCCTTCGAATACAAAATTATCAAGATCTGCACGCACACCAGGCTGCGCTTTAAAATCATTCACCCTCATACGGCCGCCTTTATTTATACCAACTTTCGCAACAGGATCCGGTACATCTTTTACCTTGAATTCAAATGTACTTGGTTTGCCATCTGCACTTACTGTTACAATTGCTGGCGTACCTGCTTTTCCGGGGCGAACGATATATTTTCCGGGCGCTGTTTTTGAAAGAGAACCATTAGTCATATTCACCTGCACTTTCTCATCACCAACATTTCCACCACTAACGCTAATTGGATTATCTAATCCTACATAAAAAACTTTTACAGCATCAGCACTTACACTGGCACCTGTTGGCGAACCAACTGTATAGGTTAAAGGATAACGAACCTGATCTTGTTTGCCTGTTGATTGGTTAAAGAAAGATATAACTACATTCTTAGTATAAGTTCCAGCGCCGCCGGCTGTCGTTTTAAATTCAGCTACTCCATTAGCATTTAATGGTACCGATGCACCATCTATAGTTATTACAGGTTTTGACTCGGCATTGAAAGCGCCAATTCCTGCTGTAATATCAAGTTCTTGCCCAGGCATTAAGTAATTTGAATTTTGACCTACTAAAGGCTGATAACTGTTAAACACTACTTTTACCGCACCAACCTGCTGATGGCAATAATCAATTACCATTGCTTCACTATTTTTCACATCATTTTCAAACTTGCTTAAAATAGTTTTCGCAGCAATAGCCGGTGTCATATAAAAATATGATGCTGCCCAATCATCCTGGTTTGCTTTGTTATTTGTTTTTGGAACCCTTAAATCTATAGGTAGGGAATTTTCAAATTGAGTTTTTATTGATGGATCAACTGCTAATAAAGCATCTTTATATTGTTGCAATTTATCATGCAAAACTTTTCCATCTTTTCCGGGGTCAGTCATTATTCTTGTTGCAGCTTCAAGATCATCTTCCCTATACTTAGTACTGTCATCTTTATTAAAGCCGGCAGCATCTGCAACTTTTGATTGTAAACTTTGAATATAAGATACCATCTCATTCGCCAACGCTTCAGCTTTTTGAGCTTTAGGAGCCCATATTACTGCCCTGTCGTGTGTGCTGGGATCGTTAAGTTCAGTTTTGAAGTAATTCGAGATATTTGCATTCTTCTTATCTAACGTGCTGCTTGCAGCCGTTAAACTATCATTCACGGTTTTAAAGGCATTCAAGATTTCTGCTGATACATTTAGTGCCAGCATTGCTGTAAGCACCAGATACATCAGGTTGATCATTTTTTGCCGTGGCTCTTTAGGTAATGCCATATAGATCAGTATTTTTTACGGAAGTATGATTAATGTTTTATAAGATTAATGAACTTATGCTCTGCCACCTTGCATAGCACTTATCATATTTCCATAAATCTGGTTTAATCTGCCGAGATTATTTGCTAACGCAGAAATTTGCTCTTTAGCTTTTACAGCATCAGTAGCTGTATTATTCATAGCGGCAGATGCTTCATTAAGCTTTCCGTAAAATTGATTCAATGCCTTTAAATGATTATTGCTTTCCTGTAATTCGAGCTCGTAAATAGTATTTAAAGAAGAAAGATTTTTAGTTAATACCTGTATCTGCTCATGAAACACCTTCGCGCCTGCAGATGCAGCACTTGATGAATTATTGAATGATGTAGCAGAACTTGCCGCGTTTGAATATGCGGTTTTAATTGCATCAAGGGCCTGTGAAGCTTCTTTCGTTTTCTGAGTATAGTCGCCTGTGGCTTTTACCACATCACTTATTTCACCCATTTTTTCAACTGTGGTTCCAAGCTTCTGAAAACCTGCACTCAGTTTGCCTAAATTTGCCGGGGTAATATCAGCTTCTTCCAGCATTTTTTCCATAGATTTTAATGCAGGATTATCTTTAGATACTGATCCGCCGGCAAGCTGAACCTGGTGATCATCAATTGCAGGATACCATAAATATAATATACCATACACAAGAAAAACTGCTGCTTCAGTTCCCAACCCCACTTTCAAGAAAAAGTCGGCTGTAGAAGTGTGTAATAATTTTTGTAATGCGCCCCAAATAACAACTGCTGCTGCTATGGATACGAAAATGTCAACTACTCGGCTAACTTTTGGAGGAATTGCGGCTGCCATAATTTAAAATTTTGTGGTTTTTGTAATGGATATTGATTTTAAAAATTAGACTGATTTATTTGTGCCTGTATTGAGCTGGAAGATCAATCACGCACCTGAAACCGATATACGATTTTGTCGTATCCTGATATTCATATTGGCGGGTACTAACTTGCAAATAATAACCTACATCTTTCCAACTTCCGCCTCTTACTACTTTACGCTTCATACGAGGAGGATCTGTGTCAAGTGCATTCCATTGAATGTCCGGGTTCATATCGTGTTGAAAATTATAAGAACCTTCATAGAACAAAGAAGACGTCCACTCTGAAACATTGCCTGCCATATTATATAAACCGTAATCATTTGACCAGTAACTATCAGCTCTTACTGTATAGAATCCGCCATCTTCAGGATAATTACCTCTGCCAGGTTTAAAGTTTGCAAGTAAACAACCCTTTTTATTTCTTAAATAATAGTTACCCCATGGAAACATAGATTGAGAACGGCCACCTCTTGCGGCATATTCCCATTCTGCTTCTGTTGGTAATCTAAAATCACTTTCAGCGGCTTTTTTATGACCTTCAAGATAAGAATTTAAAAAACGTGTTCGCCAGTGGCAAAAAGCAACAGCTTGTTTCCAGTTTATGCCAACTACAGGATATTCGCCATAAGATGGATGCGAAAAATATCTTTTCGTCATTGGTTCGTTATATGAATAAGAGAAATCCCTCATCCAGCATAATGTATCGGGATAAATTTTTTGATCGTATCTGTAAATGAAATCTTTTCTGGGCCGGCCAACATTTTCACGTTTTGCGGCTTCTTTCAGGTTAAATCCCTGGATGTTATAAACCATCATATCAGGATCTAAATCCATTTTTCCATATAACCTGTTATCCGGTGAAAGAATAAGATCGTTCAATTTTTCTAATGTACTTCTATCACCGTATTTAATTGCAGAAGCTCGTTTCCAGTCAATTGCAGTATCACCATCCTTACCGGTTTTCATATAACCAAGCCGTATGGCAGCCAATGAATCCCTTACATAATTTACAAACTGGCGATATTCATTATTTGTTATTTCAGTAGCATCCATCCAAAATCCGCTTATAGAAACTTCTTTATTGCGTGCTGTGAGGTTAAAATTTACATCTTCATCACTCGGCCCCATATGAAAAGTGCCAGGAGGAACGAAAACCATTCCGTAAGGCCTTCCCATACCACTTTTAGCAGTAGGAGCAACCCCATGTACCTGCCCGTCGCCGGTCACTGATTTCGACTTTCCTGATTTACCACAACTAACTGCAAACAATGTTGAAGCAGAGAGTAGTAATATTAAAAAGCTTTGGTTTTTCATCCGTTTCCTGTTTCTGGCAAAATTTTTAAATTGTTTTCTTAAAGACGGCAGATTGCAAAAAACTTACTATCAGTTTATTAGCTTTATCTTCCGCAAGAGATATGAACGCACTTTATTATTAATTATTTTGTTTGAAAGTGTTTTTTGTTAAAAATGTTTGGTTAGCTGCTTTTTGAATTTTTCAAAGCTTTCTGCGGGCTTAAGGCAACTATAATTTTCACAAATGTATATTATTGTTTGATTTGGTATAATCATCCTTTCTTTAATTAATGGCCATTCTTTGTTTTCTAAAGATGAAGCTTGCAACACTTTAAGTGGAATATATTCTTGTAAAACTTTTTTTAATACATCCTTGTAGTCGTCGCCCATCAACACAATTTCCTTTAACCCATAAATCAATAGCTGTAGGTTTAACTCCCAAACACCAAAAGAAGTTGGATATTTTTCAAGGAATTTATTTAAGGAGGAAAGCATTGATATTGCCCTTTGCTTCCATTCAGGCAAATCAAAAAAAACTGAAAGCACAATCAGGTTAGCAGCCATCAATGAATTGCCGGAAGGTGTCGCGCCATCATAAATTTCAATTTTCCTGATTAAAACATCTTTTTGATTTTTAGAAGTGAAATAAAACAAACAGTTTTTTTCATCACTAAAAAGTTCAATAACACTATTCGTTAAAAATTTAGCCTTTCGTAAATAACTCCAATCTGCTGTTGATTGATGGAGAAAAATATAAGCCTGGATAAGCGTTGCATAATCGTCCAGAAAAGCAGGCTGAAGATTTAAAGTTTTATTCCAGCTATGAAATAAGGAACCAACATTGCTTTCAAACAAATATTTTTCAATAAAGCTGATGTTGGTTTTTGCTAATTCTAAATATTCATTTTTACCGAATGCTGAATATGCTTTGCAAAGGCTAATGATCATTAAAGCATTCCAGCTTAATAAAAGTTTATTATCTAAGCCCGGTCGCACACGTTTTTCCCTGGCTTTCAATAAAATTTTCTTTGAAATATCAAGCTGTTTAATCAGTTCTTGTTTGTTGATGTTTGATCTATCAGTAATCGTTTCCAAAGCTTCCGGCTGCCATAAGATATTTGTATGCTCCCAATTTCCAATATCTGAAATATTATATGTAATACAAAACACTTCACTCTTTTCTTTAAGTAATTCATCAATTTCTTTTTTACTCCATGTATAAAATTTTCCTTCAATGCCTTCACTATCTGCATCAAGTGCGCTATAAAAACCACCTTCAGGCGAAGTCATTTCATTTTTTATAAATTCGATACTTTCTTCAACGACGATTTTATATTTTTCTTTTTTTGTAAGCTGATATGCTTCTGTATAAGCATCAACTAATAGTGCATTATCATAAAGCATTTTTTCAAAGTGCGGAATTTGCCAACGCTTATCTGTGCTGTAGCGACAAAATCCTCCGCCAAGATGATCATAAATGCCACCCATCATCATTTTATCTAAACTTAAAATTGCTGCGTTTAAAGAATTCTCATTGCCTGTAAAATGATAATGCCTGAGTAAATAAAGAATAGAAAATGTTTGGGGAAATTTTGGAGCTTGTCCAAATCCTCCCCATTCTTTGTCTGAGGCATTCACTAAATTTTGAGCGATAGCATCTAATGTTTCATGCTTTAATAGAGAAATATCATTTTCTGCATTTAAGTTATTTGTATTCAACAAATGTTGTGTAAGATTTTCTGCCTGTTCGGTTATTTCATTTCTTTTTTCTTTATATGCATTTGCAACAGCAGTCAATACTTCTTTCCAACTGCTGCGATTAAATGCACGAACAGGCGGATAATACGTTCCGCCATAAAATGGTTTTAATTCAGGTGTCAAAAAAACGTTTAACGGCCAACCGCCACTTCCTGTTATTGTCTGAACTGCGTCCATATAAATATGATCAATGTCAGGGCGTTCTTCGCGATCAATTTTTATGTTGATGAAATGCTGGTTCATCAACTGCGCAGTTGCTTCATCTTCAAAACTTTCATGCTCCATAACATGGCACCAATGGCATGCGGAATATCCAATACTTATTAAGATTGGTTTATCTTCTTCCCTTGATTTTTGCAACGCTTCATCACTCCATGCAAACCAGTTTACAGGATTATGTGCATGTTGCAACAAATATGGGCTTGTTTCATTAATAAGTTTGTTGGTGTATTTATGCTCTTTCATATTTTATTCTGCGTAAATAAAAAAATCCCGTTGCAGCGGGATTTTTTTATAAAAATTATAATAATTCTATTTCCTTTTTGTTGTTGCTGCAAGATATATATCTAATGCAGAAATCATGCTGGGTGTATGCGGTGCCGGCGCTTTAATATTTACGCAAAGCCCTGCTTCTTCACCAGCTTTAACTGTGTTGTTCCCAAATGCACCTATTAAAGCTGCGTTTTGTGAGAATTTTGGATAATTATCAAATAAACTACGCACACCGCTTGGTGTAAAAAAGCAAATAATGTCAAATGTTTTATTTTCCATCACAACCCGCACATCATTACTAACAGAACGATACATAAATGCAAGCTGAAATGTGCAACCATTATTTTTAAGCCAGTTCACAATTTCATTATCCTGCTGGTTTTCGCTGCACACATACAAAAACCTTTCATTCTCTTTATGCTTATTAATTACATCAAACATACTTTTGTTTGTTCCATCTGCACCATAAAAAACTTTACGTTTTCTATAGAGAATAAATTTTTGAAGATATAAAGCAACAGCTTCCGTAATGCAGAAATATTTGTTATCCTGGCTTATAGAAATCTTCATTTCTTCACTCATTCTAAAAAAATGATCTATGGCATTTCTGCTGGTAAAAACTACACCAGAAAATGCTATGGGATCAATTTTTTGTTTTCTGAATTCTCTTGCAGGTATAGGCTCAAGCCTTATAAATGGATGAAATGTAAGCTGTACAGGATACTTTCTTTCCAGCTCAAAATAGGGCGACTTTTCGCTTTCAGGCTTGGGCTGGGTAATTAGAACTTGCACGGATTTTTTACCAGTAAACGTTTTCTCTCCGTTGTTAATCATGCGTTACTGCTCGTTTATAAAAAAGTTATTTATTGCTGGTCTGAAGAAATAATAATTTATAGATGACAAGTAATGGCATTATTTCTACTGCGCAAAGGTATATAAAAAAGTGAAATGCAGTTATGCTAAGGTTTTTGCGAATGCGTGCAAGAGAAACAAGATACCTTATTGCAAGAGAAAGAATGGCAAGGCATACTACAATTGTTATTGCTATACTTTTAATTTGTACATCAGCATAAGCAATTAAAAATAACAACGGAATTATTACTACACCTAATAATTTATTAATAAGAAAAACAACAAACCTATATTCAATAGCTGCATCTTTTGCATTAAATACCCAGCCCGTAAACCTTATTACCAGATATTTAATAAAATAGATAATTAATAAAATGCCTGTTGAATAAACAAATAGTTGCCAGAAAACAATTTTCGTCCAATGGTTAAATTCAGCAAACATGGTTATGAATAATCCGCCGCAAAGCACAAATAAAACATTCAGCATAAATGCAGGAAAAAAATTCTGCGCCATTTGTTCTTTTGTTTGCGTTTGCCTGAACGTTGCCTGGAAGGATAAAGAAAAAATACTACTTACATATTTTGGGAATGACGTTTTTACCAATCCTAAAAAAAACAACAGGAAAATCAAAGTATAAAAAACAATATCATAATCGCCTGCATTTCTTGCAGCACCAGGCATTAAATGAATTACATTTTTTGGCAAAACCTTTTTTGCAGGAGTTATTGACTTTAATAATAAGGAATCATGCTTTGACGAATCCGCAGTAGAATCAACGGATTTTTTTATTACAGGAATAATCGCTGCTGAATCATGAACCACAGCATCCGTTCTAAAAATATTATCCTGAATTCTTTTTATTGAATCTAAGTAAACAGAATCTTTATGCGTAAGAAATTTTTGTATTGATGGAACGCTGTCGTTTTGTTTATGCGTTGCATTTGTATCCTGCGCAAAAATAATTGCAGGCAGTAACAAAAAAATTGATATCGTAATTATATACTTCAACATGTAAAGCGCAAAAGTAGTTTCGCGCAATCAAAACAAGCTTATAAAACCAAGATGAATTTTTGATTGTTGAAAATTTAGTTTGCTATCATCACGTTTTCCTTCTGCCAAAGAAATACTAAAAATACCTGTTCCCGTTTCCAGCGAAAGGCCAACACCGAAACCAAGGTAAGTATGATTAAATTTTACATCATTCACATTATAATCTGCCCAGCCAAAATCTGTAAAACCGTAAAACCAGGAATTTCGTGCAAGCAAATAACGGTATTCAGCAGTTTCAACTGAATAACGGTTTGCATAAATACTTTCCTCATCAAAACCGCGTAATAATTTAAAACCACCAATTCTGTACAATTCGTTTTGAAAATTATTTGGAGATTGATACCAGCCGGCATTTATTGCTAACTTAAATGCGGCTTGTTTGCCTATTGAAAAATATTTGGCAGCAGCGCCTTGCAAACGAAATTCATAACTGTGCAGCTTAACAGAATCATACAAATTATTTATATTGAAGGATGGATCTTTTATTTGTGTGATCGCATTATTTCTTTTAATATTTTTTTTACCAAAACTTCCTGTAAAAGAAAACTCATTTCCGCGCCTTGGATTGAAACGATAATCGGTACTATTAAAATTATACTGCAAACCAATACCGGTAGAATTTACATCAGCAACTGCAGGCAGCATATTTGTCGCTTTTACAACATTTGTATCAACATTTAAAACATTGCTTGATGCTGTTTGTAAAATAATTGCACCAGACTGTTGTTGTGTTAATTGATATTGTACACCAAGCTGCCCGTTTATATTCAGGTAAAGCGAATCTTGTTTATACAATTGAAAATTAAAATTGATTCCGAACGGCGAATGAAAAATATAAGGTTGCTGATATGATAAATTTAATTGCGGCGATTTTGGCTGCAATTGCTGCCAGTTAAAACCAAGCGTTTCTCCGTTACCGAATGAATTGCGTAGGCCAACTGTTGCTTCACCTGTAAATATTAATTTGTTATTCTCGCCGCTTTGCGGCAACAAACCAACCAACACATTTACGCTATTGTTTTTTGTAGGCTGAAGATATAAATGTAAAGCCGCACCAGTATTCAACATTTCAACTTTCCATGGCTGCGATTGTTGCACATAAGTAATTACGGCTAATTGCTGGTTTATATGATTTAATAAATTCTGATTGTAAATATCATGCTCATGTATTTGCAAATATTGCTGCAGAAAAAATTTTGAAATATGTGCACCACCTTCAACAATTATTGTATCAATATTATATAATGCACCCCTTTTTATTGCGAGATGCGCAGTAATTAAATTATTAATGATTTGAATACTATCTAAAAAAACTGTAGCAAAAGGGTAACCATTGTTACTGTAATAATTCAACACATCATTATATAATTGTTCAAGTTTTACTGATGAAAAATTTTGTTTACTGAAATTTTCCGAATGATAACCAAGCGAATTCAACAATGTATAATCAGAATCATCTACAGAAAGTTTTTGCCACAGGTATTTTTCGCCGGTAAAAAGTTTTATTGAAACAGAAGAAGAATCTTCCCAGAGAGAATCAACAGATGCAGATGCATAACCTTTTATTATTAACAAACCTGGCAAACTATTTACATATTGAATACAACTGGTTTTACTGTCGAAGTTTGTTTGAATATTTAATGAAGCAATGTTTGCTGAATCAGCAGAAACAGGATGAATAATAAGTTTGCAATTAGTTTGTGCATAAGCGCAATCAAACAAAATACAAAACAATAAAAGCTGAAAAATATACACGCGGTATTGAATTAATTTTGCCATTCGCTCAAAACAAGATTACAAAACTTTATTTCAATGGCAGGCATTTATATTCATATTCCGTTTTGCAAAAAAGCTTGTCACTATTGTAATTTTCATTTTTCAGTTTCACAAAATTTATTGCCGCAAATGGTTAATTCAATTTGCCATGAAGCGGAACTAAGAAACGATTATATCACTGAAAATATTTCAACTGTTTATTTTGGTGGAGGAACGCCGTCGCTTTGTACGAAGTATGAAATACAAAGTATGATTGATAAAGTGCGTGATTTGTTTAGCGTAAATGCAGATGCAGAAATTACATTAGAAGCAAATCCTGATGATATTAATGAAGAAAAATTATCAGCCTGGAAAGAAGCAGGCATAAACCGTTTAAGTATTGGCGTGCAAAGTTTTTTTGATGAAGATTTACAATGGATGAATCGTGCGCACAATACTGCACAAGCTTATAAAAGTATTGAGCTAGCAATGAAAAACGGATTTACAAATATTTCAATTGATTTAATTTACGGAACACCTGGTTTAACTGACGAACACTGGCTGCAAAATCTCAAAACTGCTGATGAATTAAATGTTCCGCATCTTTCATGTTATGCATTAACGGTTGAGCCAAATACAGCTTTGCAAAAAATGATTGCACAGCAAAAAAAAGAAAATATTGATGTAGAAAAACAAGGCAATCATTTTGAATTGTTAATGCAATGGGCAACAGAAAAAGAATATGAACATTACGAAATTTCAAACTTTGCAAAACCGGGATTTAGAAGCAAACACAATAGCAGCTATTGGCAAAGCAAATCGTATTTAGGTTTGGGTCCATCTGCACATTCTTATAATGAAACATCAAGACAATGGAATGTTGCAAATAATGTTTTATATATAGAAAGTATTCAGAAAAATATTGTGCCTTTTGAAATAGAGCAGCTTTCATCAACACAAAAAATAAATGAATATATTATGACAGGTTTGCGCACAATGGAAGGAATTGAATTATCCCGTTTAGAAAAATTATCAGGGCAAAAAATAGTTTCATCAATTATTGACGATGCTAAAAAATTTATTCAGCAGAATTTGTTGGAAAGAAAGAATAACTCTTTAATACTTACAAACAAAGGCAAATTATTTGCTGATGGAATTGCTGCAGATCTTTTTAGAGTTTAATGTTGCGATGTGAAATATTTTTCATTATCCATTTTATTATCAAAATCTGTAAACACCTCTGCCATCAATATAATCGGCAATTTGTGCATGTGATAAAAGGCTGATGCCAATAGACCATCGTTTCTTAATATTATAACTTAATCCCCAGCGTTGATAACATGTATGAAAAAGGTTTTGATAGACGTTATCATACTTTTTCGTTTGCTTAAAGATATAAACACCAAACTGCTGGCTGAAAGTAAAACGGTTTAGCAAAAACTGATGCCCAATTAATAATCCCGCTAAAAAATTTGATGAAGAATCATGCACGTACACTTGTTTTATACTGCGTAAACCGTCATCAAAATAAATTTCTGCAGAAGCAGTTATTGCATCAATATTACTAACCTGTTTTACCAGTTGTACAGATGTACCGAGAACAAATTTTCTGTGGGAGGATGAATCAGCATTATAACCTCCTTTTGGAGAATAATAAAATGAGGCATCAACATGAAAAGGTTTTTGCTTCCATGAAAAATCTTTAGTTTTTTCATATTTAGGAAGGCGGGAAGAGTAAGTATAATATTGCAAACCTAAAGACGCATTTATATAATTCACACCTGAATTAGGTATTTTAAATCCGCCATTTGAATTATGAAAAAAACTGCCCATGGCATACACAGAAACGTGTTCACTGAAAGGGTAAGATAAGCCAAGCCCTAACTGAAGAAAACTGTTTATGTGCCCGCTGTAACTTTGATTAAAGGGATTTTTTACAACATCATAAGGATTGGTGAGATATGAAAATCCTGCTGCTGCGCGAATATTCATTTTAAGTTTATTTCCGAAACGGAAATTTGGCTCAATAAAATAACTCAATGAATATGATTTTCCTAACAATTCTTTATTAAAATCAATATAATCAAAACCAATACCCGTACGCGGATAACATTTAAATTTTGCAACCGTTGCAGAATCAGTTTTTAAATGCGAGTATTCAATTTCAAATCCGTTGGGATGGGTGCCTTTCGTATTTTGCACATGTATGTTATGCGCAAAAATAAATCCATCATCATACCGCGCTGCCACAATAAGTTGGCGTAAACTATCAGGCAACCGATTTTGTTGACAATACAATTTCGTAAAAGGCAGCAATAATAAAAGTGGTATCAGTTTGTTTGGTGACATTAATTCTCATTCCAAAAATAAATAAGAACCATTATAGTTGTTGTAATAATTCCAAAAACAAATTCATGCCTTTTAGTTTCTCTTCTGTGAGTTTATAAGAAATATTTTTTGTGTAGTAAGTTTTCAGATCATAAAAATTGCATTGCACGGTTTGCAAAACCGCATTAATATTCTTTACACCTTCAGCATTTTTTTCATTGAACAATTGTGTAAAATTTTCGGGCAATTTTTTGTTTGATATCCATGCCGCAAACACAAAAGGCAAGCCTGTAAAAGCTTTCCATTCGCCGGCTAAATCATAAATATATTTTGACTTCTTTCTTTGTTGCAACGCTCTGTCGCCGATAAGCACTGCCGCAGTTGTGCCTTTAATCCCATTAATAAAATCAGGTTTTGCATCTTCAAGAACAACATCTTTTTTCCAGTAATTCTTTAATAACACCTTGCACAAATTCACAGATGTTCTGCTTTGATAATCAAGCAGAATTGTTTCAATTTTATCCAACTCAACATCACTGAATAAACACACAGAAGCAACATTGTTTTCCGCGCCAATGCAATAATCAGAAACAATAAAATGATCTTTCATAAACGGAATTGCAGCAACAGGAATTAAACCAATATCAATTTCGCCGTCAATCAATTGTTTGGCTATTTTAGATGGATAATCTGTTACCAGTTCAATTTGCTGCATTAATTCAGCAGAACGTTCAATCCCAAATAATAAAGGCTTTGTATTTAAATAACTAACCGCCCCAACTTTAATCTTCTTCAATTGTTTAAATTATTTTCGCGCAAAAGTAAAGGTTCGTGGATCATTGATAATAGTTCATGGTATTTTTAACTATGAACTATCTATTATAAACCATTAACTAAAAAATTATGGAGCTAAATAATCTTACTGCAATTTCACCAGTTGATGGCCGCTATCGCAAACAAGTTGCACATCTTGATGAATATTTTTCTGAATATGCATTAATAAAATATCGTGTAAAAGTTGAAGTTGCTTATTTTATTTTTTTGGCTGATAAGAAGTTTTTTAAGCTTCCCTCAAAAACAAAACAGGCGCTTAACCAGCTTGCAGAAAATTTTAATTTAACCGATGCAGAACAGATAAAGCAAATTGAAGCAACAACCAATCATGATGTAAAAGCGGTTGAATATTTTTTAAAACAAGCATTGGATAAAATTGAT
>JBDUBY010000138.1:0-4241 GCA_040003735.1 Parafilimonas sp. | reverse complement strand
ATATCGCCGGGTTGTGATATACTCGCAGAATCAAGTGTAAGTACAGTTGTTTCAGGTAAGCCAAGCATAAGATCCATATTCACAGTTGCCAGTTGAATATTGTTTTGCGCATCTACAAGCGAGAGTTCAAAATTTGAAGTTTCTAATTCTGCTTTTAAAAGATCATTTCTTGCCAGCAAACCATTCTTTTCAAGATTGATAAAATCAGTATCTCTTGCCCTCGATTGCTCAAGATTTTCTTCAACAAGTTTCGCCGCAATATTCGCTTTATATAGATTGATATACGCTGCAATTGTATTCAGCACTACTTCCTGTTTATCATTTTGTGCATCAAGCCTTGTTGCCTGTTCAAGATATTTTGCAGATTCAATGCCGTATTTAATTTTAGATCCTGCATAAATAGGTAGTGAAAGATTCGCCGAGCCATATAACGCCTGTTTAATTGATGGCGAAGTAAAACCACCTGCACTATCGCTGCTGCTGGTTTTAAGTTTAAGATCAGGCTTAGTAACGCGCAGGTAAGATCCGCTTATGCTTGCATCCGGCAATTTTGCTTCCGAAGCTTCTTTTGTTGCAGCCACTGCTTCGTCAATTCTTGCTTTGCTAAGTTTTAGTTGCTTACTATTCTTGATACTGAGATCAATAGCATCATTAAGCGTAAGTGTTTTATTTTCCTGTGCACCTGATTTTATCACCAATAATAATGAAAGGAATATTGTGACAATAATTATATAGCTTCTATACTTCATAAATCAATATTGCTTTAATTGGATTTTATATAAATAGTTTTATGAATCAAAAGGCTGATAGTGAATAAATATTCATGATAAAATCATGCCTTTATTCCATCCCAGCATAATTGAAAGTTCAATTCTAAAATTTCTTTGTTAAGTTTTTTATTAAAATAGGTAGCTCTTTTTGCAATTTCATTAATATAGCCAACCATAAAAGCAATAAGCCAAAAAGTATCAATATTTTTAATATGATTTTCTTTCTTGCCACGTTCCAATAATTCACGCAAAGGCTCAAATATTTTTTTTGATGTAACTTTTGTATGTTCATCTATAAACGGCGAATGAAAACATTGTTCAAGAAAAAGTGTTTCTTCAAAACGTGAAAGCCTGTGCTGCATTATGTTTGACCATATAAGATGAAACCCGGTTTTAAACGGTGCCTTTATATTATAATCCTTAAAAAATACACCTGCAGAATTTTTTATGCATTGATGAAATAAGCTGGATACAAGCGCCTCTTTATTATTGAAATAAATGTATAACGTTCCTGTTGCAATCTTAGCTTCTTTCGCCACCGATTGCATAGTTATGCCTGCAAGACCGTTTGCCTTTACAAGCTTAAGGGTAGCTTTAAATATTTGATCTATCTTATTATCATCTTTCAGTTTCACGCTGCAAAGATAAATGAATATTTATTCATTTAAAAAAAATAATTGTATATTCGTTTTGTTTTTATTTCCAGACATTGTTATTATATTGGCGATATACCTAAAAAATCTTCACACGAAACAATGATAAATATGAGCAGTAATTACAACCTCGAAAGATTTATTGAAGCACAACAAACTGATTATGCCGTTGCATTGTCAGAAATAAAACACGGTAAAAAAAGAAGCCATTGGATGTGGTATATTTTTCCGCAGGTATTGGGCCTGGGCTTTACCAGCGTATCAATGCAATATGGAATTAAAGATTTAGACGAAGCAACAGCATATTTAAACGATGAAACTTTAGGTAAACGATTAATTGAAATGAGTAATGCACTATTGGTTCTTGAAACAAATGATGCAAACAAAGTTTTTGGCCGCACAGACAGTATGAAACTCCGATCAAGTATGACGTTATTTTCGTTAGTGCATGGCGCCGATGAAGTATTTCAAAAAGTATTAGATAAATTTTTTGATGGGAAAAAAGATGAAAAAACACTGCAACTATTGAATCATTAATTATAGTTTACTGTCATCAAAATTTAAATTTCTTTCAGGTATTTAATCCATTCAATATTATAACCTGCTTTTTCGTAAACTTTTCTTGCACGAAAATTTTCATCAAAAACATTTAGAGTTATCCAGCGGGCATTTTTTTGTTTTGCCCATTCATCTGCTTTTGCAAGCAACAATTTTCCGGCACCTTTTCCTTCAGCATCAGCAGTTACAACAATATCATTTACATGTGCATGTTGTTCTCCTGTAAAATAATCCTCCTGCATATTAACACGTAAAAATCCTAACGGAGTTTTTGATTCATCTTCTGCAATAAACATGGAACTATTTTCATCATTAGTCTGCAGAACTTTTGTAAGATGATTGATGTCTGCTTGAACCATTATATCTTTTTCATTTGCACGCCAACCCGGTAATTTAAAATCAAGCATGCGATGTGCATGTGCTGCAATAAAAATAGCATCTTCAGGTATTGCTTTGCGTATGGTGATCATAAAAAATATATTTGTTTAGCGGCAATCAAAATTCAATAAAATATTCTTCTATTTAAAATTTCTTATGTTCGGTAAATGGAACAAAAAATTGCCATTTATGTTATGCAGAGAATGGAAAGATTGCAAAGTTTGATATTGCTGATAATTGATGATGCGCCTAAAAAGTTTAAAATGTCTACCTTAGTTGCAACGATTGCGAACAGCAGACAAAAGCCGATTAAAAATTTATAGCTGAAGTGTTGCGACGCAACCGTGATGCCATAAGTACAGCAGTTCGTCACCAAATAAATGACACAAAAAGAACTCCATAACGAACGATTAATTAAAGAAGCAAACGAAGCACAAATTCGCCAGCACACACGTCGCCATTTTTTAAAAGATTGTGCAATGGGTTTTGGCGGATTAGCATTAGGTTCTTTATTACAAGCATGCGGTTCATCAACGAACAATGGGTACAACATTGCATACGATCCTTCACATCCGCTTGCACCAAAATTGCCGATGTTTCCGGCACGCGCAAAAAATGTAATTTATTTACACATGGCTGGTGCGCCTTCGCAACTTGAACTCTTCGATTATAAGCCTGAGCTAATGAAACTCGATGGACAATTATGTCCGCCAAGTTTGGTTGAAGGAAAACGTTTTGCATTCATTCGCGGCATACCAAAAATGTTAGGTCCGCAGGCAAAGTTTGCGCAGTACGGACAAAGCGGTGCATGGGTGAGCGATCACATGCCGCATCTTGCATCTATTGTTGATGAATTAAGTTTTTTAAAAGCTTGCACAACTGATCAATTCAATCATGCACCTGCACAATTATTAGTGCATACAGGTGGTCCGCGTTTGGGCAGGCCAAGCATTGGAAGTTGGGTTACATACGGACTTGGAACAGAGAATCAAAACCTGCCCGGCTTTGTTGTATTAACGAGTGGTGGCAAATTTCCTGATGCAGGTAAAAGTGTTTGGGGCAGCGGGTTTTTACCGAGTGTTTATCAAGGTGTTCAATGCAGAAGCGTTGGTGATCCTGTTTTATTTATTAAAGATCCAGCTGGCATGAATCGTGATTTGCGCAAAGCTTCTATTGATGCCATCAACCAGGTAAATGAACAGGAATATAAAGAGTATAATGATCCTGAAATTCTTTCCCGCATCTCTCAATATGAAATGGCATATCGCATGCAAATTGAGGCGCCTGAAGTAATGAATATTAAAGATGAACCGCAATACATTCATGATATGTATGGCACAAAACCCGGCGAAGCTTGTTTTGCTAACAATGTTTTGCTTGCAAGAAAATTAGTGGAGAAAGGCGTTCGCTTTGTGCAGTTATTTGACTGGGGTTGGGATAGTCATGGTACTGATGCAAGTCTTGCAATTGATATTGGCTTCATCAATAAATGCAGGCAGGTTGATAAATGTATTACTGCTTTAATTCTTGATTTAAAACAACGCGGTTTGCTTGAGGAGACATTAGTGATTTGGGGCGGAGAATTTGGAAGAACGCCGATGATGGAAAACCGCGAAGGCAAACAAAATCCATTCAAAGGCAGAGATCATCATGTAGATGCATTTACTATTTGGATGGCTGGCGGCGGCATTAAAAAAGGTGCGGTGTATGGTGAAACAGATGAGATTGGTTATTATCCCGTAAGCGGCAAAGTAACTGCATTCGATATACAGGCAACTATATTAAATCAACTCGGCTTCAACCACGAAAAATTTACTTACAACTTTCAAGGCAGGCCATTTAGATTAACTGATGTTGCGGGAAAAGTGATTGAAGAGATTGT
>JBDUBY010000443.1:0-4251 GCA_040003735.1 Parafilimonas sp. | reverse complement strand
CAACAATTGAAGAAGCAGAAGCGATCAATAAATCATATCCTGATTTTTATAATCACTTACAACAACTCGGTGCTTCGGTTAATTTGGAGTAATTTTAAATATGAACAATTCAAATACAGATATTATAATTCGTGTTCCTCAAAATTTGTATGATGAAAATATTCAGGATTTTATTGATTATGTTGAATACAAGAAAATCGTGAGTAAGTCAGAAGCAAACCAGGATGATATAAATAACCTTGTAGAAGAAATAAAAAAAGAGCGGCGACCAAAAATTGAAGCTTTACTTAAAAAAGTAAACATCAGCTTATAGATGAATATTGTTGTTGATACAAATATTCTCTTTAGTGTGATTGTTACTCCAAAAGGCAAGATTGCATCTACGATTGAATCAATTAAGAATAACCATATAATTTTTATAAGTGATTTTAGTTTCGAAGAACTTTCAAAGCATAAAAATAGATTGATAACATTGTCGAAGCTATCAGAAATTGAAGTGGACAAAACGATCTATTTCTTTGAAAAGAATTTCAATGTTGTTTCTTCCGATTTATTTCCATCCAACATAATTATTGAATCTTTTGAATTGGTAAAAGATGTTGATGTAAATGATTTGCCAATAGTTGCTGCGTCTTTATTTACAAAAAGTATTTTATTTACAGGTGATAAGAAATTATATGATGCATTAAAACTGAAAAATTTTAAAACTGTTTTCAATGCAGCTGAACTTCGTGAACTTTTACAATTATGAATTCATTCGGTCGCATATTTAGAGTAAATATTTTTGGTGAATCGCATGGCGAAAGTGTTGGCGTTTCTATTGATGGAATACCAGCAGGTTTATCATTAACGGTTGAAGATTTTTTAGAAGATATTGAACGCCGTAAAGGTGGCACACAAAAAGGCACAACACCACGACAAGAATCTGATCTGCCTATTTTTAAAAGCGGCGTCTTTAATAACAAAACAACAGGTGCTCCGCTAACTATTTTGTTCGAAAATAATAATACACGTTCTACAGATTATGCAAAGCAACGTGCAGTGCCACGCCCAGGGCATGCAGATTTCGTAGCCAGCAAAAAATTTGGAGGTTTTGAAGATTATCGCGGTGGCGGACATTTCAGCGGAAGACTCACTGTTTGCTTGGTAGCGATTGGTGTTATTGCAAAAAAATTATTAAAAAATATTTCTGTAAAATCAACCATATTAGAAATAGGAGGAGAGCAAGATTTAGAACGCGGTCTTCAAAAAGCTATCACTGCAAAAGATTCAATTGGCGGTATTGTTGAATGTCGCATAAACAATTTACCGCTTGGTTTAGGCGAACCATTTTTTGATAGCGCGGAATCTTTATTAGCGCATGCAGTGTTTGCTATTCCCGCTGTAAAAGGTGTTGAGTTTGGTGCAGGTTTCGCCGCTGCAAAAATGTTCGGCAGTCAACATAATGATGCTATTGAAGATGCAACCGGTAAAACAAAGACAAACAATGCAGGCGGAATAGTTGGCGGCATTACAAACGGCAACGAACTCGTATTTCGTATTGCCATCAAACCCACATCATCCACGCCAAAAGAACAACAAACACTTAATTGGGAAACCAATCAAATTGAAAATTTCTCTGTAAAAGGCCGCCATGATCTCTGCATCGCACTTCGCGTTCCGGTTGTGCTCGAAGCCGTCACCGCAATGGTGCTCGTTGATTTAATGATGCTCGAACAACGCATTCCCCCCATACTTCAATAGCTTTTACTTAGGTTTGCAGCCATTGTAAAAATATTTTTTACAATGAGTTTATTTTTGTTGATCAGCTAAAGGAATTCTATTAAGCTTCGTTGTGTCACTCCCTTGTACTGTTGATACAATGAGCAGCATTAAGCATAACACTATTTGTAAGCTCTTTAAAATTGAGACGTCATTTCGACAATAGGAGAAATCTCTTCTGCTGTCAATAACTTTAAAATTGAGAGATGTCTCGTGACCTCGACATGACGATCTAAACTTGATTATAACCCGCGAATTTGTGAACGCGTAAATTTTTAAACTTATTATGGAATATAACTTCAACGAAATAGAACAAAAATGGCAGGATTGGTGGACGGCTAACGAGATTTATAAAGTAAGCAACGATTCAACCAAACCAAAATATTATGTGCTTGATATGTTTCCGTATCCAAGTGGTGCAGGCTTGCATGTAGGTCATCCGTTAGGTTATATTGCAAGTGATATTTATGCTCGTTATAAAAGGCTAAAAGGCTTCAATGTATTGCATCCAATGGGTTATGACGCATTTGGTTTGCCTGCAGAACAATATGCAATCGAGCATGGTATTCATCCTGCAGTTTCAACAAAACAAAACATAGAAAATTTTAGAAAGCAAATGGATAAAATTGCTTTCAGTTTTGATTGGAGCCGCGAAGTAAATACCAGCGAACCATCTTATTATAAATGGACTCAATGGATATTTCTGCAACTCTTCAAATCATATTACGATCGTCAAACAAAAAAAGCAGAAAGTATAGACTCATTAGCTGCAGCCTTTAAAAAGGAAGGCAACGAATATCACCCGTTTCCAAACGCAAGTTATGTTTTACGCTCAACGGTCAACGGTCAACAGTCAACCGAAAATACATTTACTGCTGACCAATGGAACAGTTTTGATGAAAAACAACAGCAGGATATTTTGATGGAATATCGTCTTGCCTATTGCGGTTATGGCGAAGTGAATTGGTGCGAAGCATTAGGTACTGTATTGGCGAATGATGAAGTAGTAAATGGAGTAAGTGAACGTGGCGGTTATCCGGTTGTAAAAAAGAAATTGCGTCAGTGGTATTTGCGTATTACAGAATATGCTGACCGTTTGCTGGAAGGCCTGGAAACTGTGGACTTCAGCGAAGCAATGAAAGAAATGCAAACCAACTGGATTGGCAAAAGTTATGGTGCGGAAATTAATTTTCGTATTGATGACAGCGATGAAAAACTAAAAGTTTTCACCACAAGACCAGATACAATTTTTGGTGTTGATTTTATGGTGATTGCGCCGGAACATGAATTGGTAAATACGATCACAACTGAAAAACATAAACAAGAAGTTGATGATTACATTTCATGGGTAAAAAGCCGCAGTGAGCGTGAACGTATGGCGGAAAAAACCATCAGCGGTGCCAACACCGGTGCATTTGCAATTAACCCTTTTGATAAGCGTGAAATTCCAATTTATATCAGCGAATATGTATTAGCCGGTTATGGAACCGGTGCAATTATGGCGGTGCCTTGCGGCGATGAACGTGATTTTAGATTTGCAAAACATTTCGATATTGAGGTCACGAATATTTTA
Organism: Parafilimonas sp.; assembly: GCA_040003735.1. Lineage (GTDB taxonomy): Bacteria > Bacteroidota > Bacteroidia > Chitinophagales > Chitinophagaceae > Parafilimonas. The sequence continues at coordinate 917 of JBDUBY010000443.1, read as the reverse complement.
GGTGATAAGTTTGATGGTGAAGATGCCAATCCAACAAAAGATGCAGAGTTGTTTAACAGCAATTTTTTAACGGGCATGTTGATGAAAGATGCTATTAAAATTGTGATGCAGGATATTGAGAATCTTGGTTATGGTAAAGCAAAAGTGAATTATAAAATGCGTGATGCTGCGTTTAGTCGTCAGCGTTATTGGGGCGAACCTTTTCCCATTGTTTGGAAAGACGGCATTGCATATCCGTTAGATGAAAATGAATTGCCGTTGGAGTTGCCGCACATGGAAGATATTAAACCTGGAAAAGATGGAGAGGGACCATTATCAAATAATGTTGACTGGATAACTGTTCCTGCAAGTTCAGTTGTTGACCTCACCCCCAACCCCTCTCCAAAGGAGAGGAGAGCCGAAAGCTCAACACCGGGATATATTACAAACACGCCTGAACAATGGAAAATTTTATCTGTGTATGCAACAGAAAATAGAAAAAATAAAACAGAAGCAGAAGATAAATTATGGCAGGTATTAAGAAACAGGCAAGTTGATAATTGTAAGTTTAGAAGACAACATCCAATTAGTGGTTACATTCCTGATTTTGTTTGTTTGGAAAAAAAATTAATCATTGAAATTGATGGCGGATATCATAATGAAACAGAGCAAAAAAAGTTTGATGAAGCAAGAACAGAATGGGTAAATGAGTATCAATATAAACTTCTGCGATTTACAAATGATGAAGTATTAACCAATATAGATAAAGTAACAGAAAAGATCAGCGCAGCTTTACTATTAGCAGATAATAGTACTGGTGCAGCTCCCTCTCCTTTGGAGAGGGCGGGGGGTGAGGTCTTTCTGCGCGAAACGAATACCATGCCCGGCTACGCAGGTTCCTCATGGTATTTTTTGCGTTATATGGATCCGCATAACGA
>JBDUBY010000218.1:0-14525 GCA_040003735.1 Parafilimonas sp. | reverse complement strand
TACATAATAACTATTAAAACAATTAAACGCTGAAACATTCAAACAAAAAATCATGATAAAAAAAATTTCAGTAATTGGTGCCGGTACAATGGGAAACGGAATTGCCCATGTATTTGCACAAAATAATTTTGAAGTAAATCTTATTGATGTTAACAGCGCACAGCTTGAAAAAGCTTTACAAACCATCGCTAAAAATTTTGATCGCCAGATAAGTAAAGGAAATATTACAGAAGAAATAAAAAAACAGGCGCTGGCAAATATTTCAACATTTAATGTAATAAAAGAAGGTGTTCAGGATGCAGATCTTGTAATTGAAGCTGCTACAGAAAATGTTGATTTAAAACTTAAAATATTTAAAGAAATTGATGAAGCTGCGCCTGCATCTGCGATTCTTGCTTCAAACACTTCATCTATTTCAATAACAAAAATTGCATCGGTTACAAAGCGTTCAGAAAAAGTTATCGGCATGCATTTTATGAATCCCGTGCCCGTTATGAAATTGGTAGAAATAATAAACGGTTTTACAACTGATGCATCCGTTACACAAACTATAATCGATCTGAGCAAGCAAATAAACAAAGTTCCATGCGTTGTTAGTGATTATCCCGGTTTTATTGCCAATAAAATTTTGATGCCGATGATTAATGAAGCCATTTACAGTTTATATGAAGGCATTGCAGGCGTTGAAGAAATTGATACAATTATGAAACTTGGAATGGCGCACCCGATGGGGCCTTTACAACTTGCAGATTTTATTGGCCTGGATGTTTGCCTTTCGATTCTTAATGTTTTACACAATGGTTTTGGCAATCCAAAATATGCGCCGTGCCCATTACTAGTTAACATAGTTACTGCCGGGAAGTTAGGCGTAAAAACCGGCGAAGGATTCTACACATATACACCCGGCAGCAAAGATATAAAAGTTAGTGAACGCTTTTTGAATTAAGCATTTTCGTGTTGTAATTTTTCTGAGTCGCGAAGTGCTTTAACTTCATCATGTGCGCCTCTTAATTCATCTTTTTGTTTATTGATCAATGCAAAAAGATATGCAGGTAAATTTTCAGTTTTTAAAGCTGATTTATACGCTTTTTGTGCTGCATCTTCACCAGTTTCGCAATTGTTTAAAACTGTTTGGCGGTCGCTGCCAGTAAATAGAGCTTTTACATCCATCCAGGCACGATAAATTTTACCGCTTGATGTTGTACCATCATCCATTCTTACGCCGAGCGTTTCAACTTCTGTTCCTAAAGTATTTCTAAGATTACGGCTTTGATCTATAAAACCGGTAAATAATGTTCTTAAATCACTATCATTATCTTTCAATTCTTTCAAAGCTCTTTCATACCCTGCAATACGGTCATTATTAATTTGTATAAGATCGTTTAAAACTTCAGCAACATTTTGATTATTTTCCATAAAAATTATTTTCATTTCTTTATAAAAAATTCGTGCCATTAATGAAGATGAAATCTTAAAAAAATTAAAGAACGAATTTTGTATAATATGTTGTTATGATGGGTAATGAAATAACGGCTTTGTTTATTCTTGCGATTCCTGTGGCTTGCATAGCATGGACTGTAACGCATGAGGAAATTTTTGCTGAATTAAAAGACTTTTGTACCAAGCGCCGCGATAACAGCAAAAATATTTTTACAAAAAAGTTCTTCTATTTGTTTACATGTGAATATTGTTTTAGCCATTATGTAACTGCATTTATATTAATTATTACGAAGTATCATTTGTTGTACGATGATTGGAAAGGTTATTTGGTTGGCGGTTTTTCAATTGTTTGGATTGCCAACATTTATATGAGTATTTATGCACGCATTCGTGTAACTCTTAAAAAAGAAAGGATTGAAGCAGATTTAATTGAAGAAGAAAAAAAGAATAACAGTTAATCTTTAATTTTATGCATGCCATCAAATTATCAGCGCCGCGATTTTCTAAAACTAAGCAGCAGTTTAATTGCAGTTCCATTTATTCCTGCATCATTTCTTAATAAAAAATATACACCATTATTATCGTTTTCAACACTTGGTTGTCCTGACTGGGATTTTAATAAGATCATGGATTTTGCTGCAGCCAATAATTATAATGGAATTGAATTCAGAGGTGTGATGCGTGAAATGGATCTCACCAAAGCAACGCCATTCATCAAAGAAAATATTGATACATCAATTAAAATGATGAAGAATAAAAACCTGAAGTTTACTGATCTGGGTTCATCATGTATGTTACATTTTCGTGAAGGAGAAGAAAGGCAAAAAAATCTTGATGAGGCAAAACGTTTTATTGATTTAGCGCAACAATTAAATTGCCCTTACATAAGAGTTTTTCCAAATGATTTTCCTGATGATCAAACCCGTGATGAAACAATCAAATTAATTGTTGAAGGATTAAAATATCTTGGCGATTATGCAAGTAATAAAATTGATGCAGTGTTGCTCGAAACGCATGGCAAAGTTGTTTATACGGCCGATGTTTTAAATATTATGCAACAGGTTTCTCATCCACATGTTGGTTTGGTTTGGGATGCATATAATATGTGGTCGGTTACTAAAGAATCGCCAACATCTGTGTATGCTTCATTGAAAAATTATATAAGGCATGCGCATATAAAAGATGCAAAAATGATCAGCGGAAAAGAACAATATGTTCTGTTAGGAACAGGAGATTCCGCCATTTTTGAAGCGATTGATGTGCTGGCAAAAAACAATTATAGCGGTTATTATAGTTTTGAATGGGAAAAATTATGGCACCCGGAAATTGATGCTCCTGAAATTGCAATTGCACAATATCCAAAAGCTATGAAAGAACATTTTGCTAAAATGAGTTAGCTAATGCTCACACAGAGCTAAGGAGTTAACAGAGATTTTTTTTCTGTTTGCCTTGTTATCTCTCTGCAAAAAAAAATACAATTTTCAATCAATCTTTGTAGGCAAACTCTTTACGTTAACCATCATACAATTTAATCTTGTATTTTGCCATGTATAATTAAGCTTACTAATGTCTCCATATTTTCTTTTTGTATTTGTACTGATTTATTTTTTGATTTTACTTGGCGTTGCATGGTACACCAGCCGCAATGCTGATAACAATTCTTTTTTTATCGGCAACCGCAACAGCAACTGGATGCTCGTTGCGTTTGGAATGATCGGCACATCTTTAAGCGGAGTAACTTTTGTAAGCGTGCCGGGAACTGTTGGCGGCAATGGCTTTGGTTATTTCCAGGTCGTGATTGGTAATTTTATTGGCTATTGTTTGATTGCGTTTATACTGCTGCCGCTGTATTATAAAATGCAGGTAACATCCATTTACAATTATTTATTAAATCGTTTTGGAAAAGTATCATATAAAACCGGCGCAATATTTTTCATCATTTCCAGAATTCTTGGCGCTACCGCAAGATTATATTTAGTAATAAATGTGTTGCAGATTTTTATTTTGGATAACATGCATGTTCCGTTCTGGCTTACTACGTTTATTATTTTATTAATGATCCTGCTTTACACTTTTGAAGGCGGCGTAAAAACAATTGTATTTACTGACATGTTGCAAACCACATGCATGTTGCTCGGACTTTTGGTTTGTATTTATTTTATAATGCATTCACTTAATTTTTCGTTTGTAGATACAATCAAATCTTTACAAAAAAATAATTACACAAACATTTTTAATACTGATGTTAAAAGCAGTTCGTTCTTTATAAAGCAAATTGTTGGCGGCGCATTTTTAACTATTGGCATGACAGGCCTCGATCAGGAAATGATGCAGAAAAATATAAGTGTAAAAACATTAAAGGATTCTCAAAAGAACATGATTACATTCAGTATTATTTCTGTTGGTGTAAATTTTTTGTTCTTATTTTTAGGCGGGTTATTATATGTGTTTGCATCATCAAAAAACATTACCATAAAAGGTGATGATCTTTTTCCAACCGTTGCATTAAGTTATATGCCTTCTGTTGTTTCCATTATTTTTATTATTGGTTTGATTTCAGCTTTATTTCCCAGCGCAGATGGCGCTCTTACAGCGCTTACATCATCATTTTGCATTGATATTTTAGGTTTGAAACGCAATACATCCATCACAGAAAAACAAACAAAAAAAATAAGAATATTAGTGCACATAACGTTTGCTATTATTTTCTTTTTATGCATTATGATATTTAAATGGATCAACGATAAATCAATCATAATATTAATTCTTACAGTTGCAGGTTATACTTACGGGCCGCTACTTGGTTTGTTCTTGTTTGGCATCTTTACAAAAAGAATGTTGCCGCAAAACTGGTTTATTGTACTTGTTTGCTTTATCGCTCCGGTTATAACATATATTCTCAGTTTAAACGCAACCATGTGGTTTAATGGTTATTCAATAGGGATTGAGTTGCTTCTTATTAATGGCTTGCTTACTTTTGCCGGGCTTTTTCTCGTATCAAAACACAATAAAAATGCAGTGGATTGAAAAGATCGCTGAAGATTATGCAGAAAAGTTTACAACGAAACTTGATGATGCTTTACAAAAAATTTATACTGATACATTAGCGAACCATGCAGAAGCGCACATGATGAGCAGCGATGTTCAGGGAAAATTTTTAGAATTTATAAGTTCTTTGCTTCAGCCAAAATATGTTTTAGAGATTGGAACGTTTACAGGTTTTAGTGCAATTTGTTTGGCAAAAGGTTTACAAACTGGCGGGGAATTGCATACGATTGAGATGCGTGAAGAGGATGCGAACACTGCGTGGAAAAATATTTTGTCTGCCAACATGAGCGAAAAAATACATTTACACAAAGGCGACGCAAGGCAAATAATAAAAGATTTGAATTATAGTTGGGACTTAGTTTTTATAGATGCTGATAAAACTTCATACATCACATACTACGAAGAAGCTTTACAGCGTTTAAGTAACCGTGGATTTATCCTGGCCGATAACGTTCTGTTTCACGGGCAGGTATTAGAAGAAAAAATTGACGGAAAAAGTGCAAAGGCAATTGCACTTTTTAATAACCATGTTTTAAATGATCAGCGAACCGAACAGGTGTTTTTAACTGTAAGAGATGGTTTGCTGCTAATAAAAAAGAAATTCTGATGAAGAAACTTCTTGTTTTCTTTTTTGCTGCTGTAATAAGTTTTAGCGCAAAAGCACAAGACAACGAAGCCGTTAACGGTTATATTCAACAATATAAACAATTGGCTATTGATGAAATGATAAGAACGGGTGTGCCGGCTTCTATAACGCTGGCCCAAGGAATTTTAGAATCGAATGCAGGCCGGTGCCCGCTTACACAACAATCAAATAATCATTTTGGAATTAAGTGCAAAACAGACTGGACAGGCGAAGTAGTGTATCATGATGATGACAGTAAGGGTGAATGTTTCAGAAGATATAACAGTGCAGAAGATTCTTACCGCGATCATTCTGATTTTTTAAAGAACAGGCCGAATTACGCTTCACTTTTCGATATTAGTGCAACTGATTATAAAGATTGGGCGTATGGTTTGAAAAGAGCTGGTTATGCAACGAATCCTGTTTATGCACAATCGTTAATTACAACAATTGAAAGATATAGTTTGGAACAATATACAGATGTTGCTCTTGTGCAAAGCAACCAGTTAGATGTTGCTTCATCGAATATTCAACCTCAACAACATATTGAATTTGCAAATGCTTCGCTGGTTCAACAGCAAAACATAAAACAAGACGCTTCTAACTATACTACAGCCTCAATAAAATATCCAACAAACAGTGTATTTCGCATCAACGAAGCAAATGTATTGTATGCACAACAGGGTGCTTCTCTGTTTGCAATAGCAAGCCAGTATAGCATTCCTTACAAAAAACTTCTTGAATATAATGACCTGGATAATGTTGATATTCTACAGCAACCAACATTAATATATCTTGAAAAAAAACCAAAACGCGGTTCTAAAGATTATCATATTGCTTTACCCAATGAAAATCTTCATGATATTGCGCAGGAAGAAGGTGTGCAATTAGAAAGCCTGCTTGCTTACAATAATTATCAAAAAAATAATCAGCTTAAAGCTGGCGATAAAATTTTATTGAATAGAAAGTAAAAACTGTTTTGATTGCATTTAGTTTGCAGTTATAAAAACAGTTTGCATGCAGCAAATCCGCGTTCACGATAAACTATTTGTTCCTTATTTATCTCAATCAGAAATTGAAACGGCAATAAAGCGGCTTGCTGAATTAATTAATATAGATTATGCTGATGAATGCCCATTATTCATAGCCATATTAAATGGCTCGTTTATGTTTGCCGCAGAACTGTTTAAATCAATTTCAATTCCTTCAGAAATATGTTTTATAAAACTTGCGTCGTATAAAGGCACAACTTCATCGGGGCATATTATAACATCTATCGGGCTTGATACAGAAATTGCAGGCAAGCATATTATTATTCTTGAAGATATTGTTGATACAGGTAAAACCTTACATTATTTTCTTCCCCAGTTACATAATCAACAACCACTTTCGCTAAAGATCGCAGCCTTATTACATAAACCTTCAGCAACTATTTACGATGTTCCGCTTGATTATAATTGCTTTAAAATTCCTGACAAATTTGTAATCGGCTACGGCCTGGATTATAATGGATTTGGAAGAAATATTCCGGCACTTTATCAAATAAAGCCAGATCAGTAATTAAGAAAAAACTTCTTTCACTTTATCAAAAAAGCTCTTTTCACTTTTACCCGGTTGCGGTTTAAAGTTTGGACTTGTGTTCATTTGATTAAGCATTTCCTGTTCTTCGTTTGTAACATTTTGAGGCGTCCATACATTTACATGTATTAACTGGTCGCCTTTTCCGTAACCGTTTACATCAGGAAAACCCTTGCCTTTTAGCCTGAATATTTTTCCACTTTGTGTGCCCGGCGGAATTTTTATTTTAGCTCTTCCGTCAATAGTTGGAACTTCAATATTGGTTCCAAAAACTGCGTCAGGAAACGAAATATGCAGTTCAAAAGCAACATTTAGTCCATCACGTTGTAACTCTTTATGGGCTTCTTCTTCAATCAAAACAATCAGGTCTCCGGCAGCTCCGCCACGTTCGCCTGCATTTCCTTTTCCACCTAAACTTAACTGCATTCCTTCCTGCACGCCGGCCGGAATATTTATGTTTACAGTTTCCTCACCATAAACACGGCCCTCGCCTTTACAAGCAGTACATTTATTTGTAATGATTGAGCCTTCGCCGTTACATGTTGGGCAAGTGCTTACAGTTTGCATTTGACCAAGAAAAGTGCTGGTTACTTTTCGTACCTGGCCACTTCCACCGCAAGTACTACAGGTTTGAACGCCGCCTTTATCTTTTGCGCCGCTGCCACTACATGTGGTACAAGGCACATATTTTTTTACCTTGATATTTTTTGTAACGCCCTTAGCCATCTCCTCGTAATTCAACTTAAGCTTTACACGAAGATTACTACCACGAGTTCCGCGACCTCTTCCAGCACCGCTGCTTCTTCTTCCGCCACCAAAGAAATTACCAAAAATGTCTTCGCCGAAAATATCTCCAAACTGGCTGAAAATATCTTCCATATTTACATTGCTGCTTCCGCTAAAGCCACCACTGCCGGGCGCAAATGCAGCATGACCATACCGATCATACTTTGCTTTCTTATCTGCATCGCTTAAAACTTCGTAGGATTCTGCGGCTTCCTTAAATTTTTCTTCTGCCTCTTTATCACCTGGGTTTCTGTCAGGATGAAATTGCATAGCTACTTTTCGGTAAGCTTTTTTTATCTCATCAGCAGATGCGCTTTTGGAAACACCCAAAATTTCATAGTAATCTCTTTTAGTCATAATCAACCTTCCTTCTATTTACCAACAACAACTTTTGCAAAACGAATAATTTTATCATTCAGGTAATACCCTTTTTGAATTTCATCAATTACTTTACCTTTTTTGCTTTTATCAGGTACCGGTATTTCGGTAATAGCTTCATGTTTTTCAACATCAAAATCAGTGTTTACACTGCTCATTGATTTTAAACCTTTGCTTTCTAAGGCTTTTTTTAGCTTATTAAAAATAAGCAATGCACCTTCGGCAAATTGTTGAAGATCGCCGGAAGTTTCAAGCTGTTTTTCGGCACGCTCACAATCGTCGAGCGTATCTAATAAGGAAACAATTATCTCTTTTCCCGCAGTCTGCCTTAATTCTATATTTTCTTTTGCCGTACGCCTGCGATAATTATCGAACTCCGCAAACAGGCGTATATATTTATCTTTTTGCTCCTGCAATTCAGAAGTTATCTTTTCGATTGCAGATTCATCTTCTAAAGTATCATTCAAATGTGTTGTGCCGGCTGCATTTTCGTCAGCATTAATTCCAAAATCGGTGCTTTCGGTTGTTGAATCCTGATTAATTTCTTTTTCTTCCATAATTTTAATATGACTATTAGGTGGGCAAATTTTTTGCCAGCCGCAAATAGACGAAAAATTGTCAGCCTAAAAAAGCAAAGTTTTAAGAAGATTGATATAATTTTACGCAACTTAAATTTTTAAAAAAAAGCGTATGAGAAAAGCATTTACACTTTTTACCCTTTTATTTGTTGCTGCAACCCTTAAAGCCCAGCATGTTGACCTTAAACAGGTGATTCCAAATCCTTATAAAGGAATATCCGGATATAGCAGCCCTGACGGGACCTGTGATACACTTAATATATATGATGCCAATAATTGGTTAGCATATTATTATGAATATCGTGGTGGCGGTTCAGTGTTAGGAACAAACAATTTGAAGGCAACTAAAGAGGCTACTATACTTGAAACTGCCAATAAGTTTGATGTAACAGGATCTGATTACAATTTCATAACCGGTGGCCTGGTATATTTCGCTGCGGCAAATAGTGATATACCTGCCAATCTCAACAAAAACATCGTATTTAAAATATATGATAACGTCAATGGTAAACCAGGACTACTTCTTGGCTCGGCTACACGCACATTGGGCGAAGTTCACCAGGATGTTTTAGATGGTAAGCTGACTGAATTTAAGCTAACAACCGCAATAGCAGTTCCGTCCTCCAAAAAATTCTATGTATCTGTTGATAACAGCAATTTTAGCTGGCGTTTTACAAATCATGATTCAATTGCTATTGTGGCAACAGATAATCATGCTACAGTTAATAACGCATTTCAATATATAAAATTTGATACGGCAACAACAACAAAATGGGATCCTGTAAACCAGTTTTGGAGAAACAGTGAAGATTCATTAGATGTTACTTTATTTGTTTTTCCATACGTGAGCAATTCTTTAGATGATTGCTCTATATTACCTGTAAACATTTTTAATTTCGGGGGTTTTGTAAAAGATAATAAAGCTTATTTAAACTGGAGCACCGCAAGTGAAAATAATAATAAAGGCTTTTATATTGAAAGAAGTAAAGACGGCAGAAACTTTACAAGTGTTGGCTTTGTAAACGGAGCAGGCAACTCAACACAAATCAAGAATTATACATATACAGATCTTACACTTAAAGATATGAATGTTACAACAACATACTATCGTTTAAAACAGGTTGATCTTGATGGAAAATATTCTTACTCGAATGTATTATCATTAAACCTGAAAAATCTTTTGCAGTGGAGATTATATCCAAATCCTGTAAAAGATATAGCTACTGTTGAACTTAATTTAACTGCAACTACAAAAGTGAATGTGCAGGTAATTTCACGCGATGGTAAAGTGGTGATGAATTTAGATAAAGGCATTCTTACACAGGGAACGCAACAAGTATTCATCAATACGCAAGGCCTTGCAAAGGGTTCTTATATTGTAAGAATAAAAACAGATGTGTCAACTTTTACAACGCCTGTTATTAAAGATTAAATTATAAAACAAACAAATAAAAAAGCCGTCTCAAAAGAGATGGCTTTTTTATTTAAAAAATACATCTTTAACCCATCAAATTGTTCAGATCAAAATTTGTCAACTTAAAAAATAATAATTTGAAAGAAGATAGATAATTTCACAAAAACCAATAATAAACATTTTACTATGAAAAAAATTCTACCGTTTCTTATAACAATCCTGTTCTCTTTTAATTTTCTTTTTTCTGTTCAAGCACAAACAAAACATTCTTCCATTGCAGTTCCAGCGAAACCTTTTAAAATAGCGCCTAACTTATTCAGCAAAGGTCCAGGTGTGAATGTATGTGATACAGTAAATCTTCAGGCTGCTCAAAATTGGAATCCTCAATCGTATATTTATACAGGTACAGACGGAGGTTTTGTTTTTGGCACAATAGACACAACTGATTTTGGCTTTAAATTTTTGGAGCAGGCTAATTATTTTGATGTCTCTGCAAACGATTATAATTATATAAGTGGGGGGCTTGTATATTTTGCGTATGCAAATACCAACACATCAGCAGATCTTAACAAGGATATTATATTCAAAGTATATGATGATGCCGGTGGTTCTCCTGGAAATTTATTGGGTTCTACGTCGCTCAAATTAAGCCGTATAAAACAAGATGCAGAAAATAATGATCTTACTGAATTTGCCTTTCCATCTTCGATAGCAATTCCTGCATCAAAAACATTTTACATTTCAGTTGATGATGCAAATTTTAAATGGACATCAACAGTAAAAGATTCTATTTCCATTGTTGCTTCCGGAAATAATAATGCTACAGATGCAGCATTTCAAAAAACTTCTTTACCAGGCGAACCATGGATAAAAGTGAGTGATTTTTGGGTTGACGGAAGTACAGGGAATCCTCTCCAGGTTAGCCTTTACATTTTCCCTTATGTAAGTAATGCCATTGATGGTTGCGCGATATTACCTGTTAGCCTTTTGAATTTTGGTGGCACAATTAAAAACCAACAAGCTTTATTAAACTGGAGCACAGCAGCAGAAAGTAATAACAAAGGTTTTTATATTGAAAGAAGTAAAGACGGCAGAAACTTTACAAGTATCGGTTTTATAAATGGAGCCGGCAATTCAAGTAAGGTTACCAATTATAATTATACAGACCTTACATTAAAAGACTTGAATGTTACAACAACATATTACCGTTTAAAACAGGTTGATGCTGATGGAAAATATACCTATTCAAAAGTGTTGCCATTAAACATAAATAATATTCTGAAATGGAGGTTGTATCCAAATCCTGTAAAAGATGTTGCAACTGTTGAATTAAATTTAGAAACCTCATCCAAAGTAATTGTGCAGGTTATTTCACGTGATGGAAAAGTTGTGCTTACTTCAGATAAAGGCATTATCAGTTCAGGTACGCAACAGGTATTTATCAATACACAAAATCTTGCAAAAGGTTCTTACATGGTACGCACAACTGTTGGCGATAAAACATATTCGCAATTGTTGGTAAAAGAATAATACAATTGTTTTTGTAATATAAAGGCTGCAGAAAATCTGCAGCTTTTTTCTTAGATCAAACTGTAAAATCTTTTGCACTGAACGATAACGGCAGCAATGAAGATACGCTTTGTATAATGATAACTTTACCTTCTAAACCTGCAAGTATTAAACGAATTGGCTTTTTAAATCTTTCTTCATATTCTACAAATGATTGCCTGCATATTCCGCAGGGCGAAATAGGATGTTCGCTTGTGCCATTCATGTTTTTATAACTTATCGAAATAGTCTTTATTGTGGTTTTTGGATGAAGCGATGCAACTGCTGAAAGCAAAACTCTTTCCGCACACAAGCCTGCCGGAAAGCTTGCATTCTCCTGGTTTGTTGCTGTAATTATTTCACCGTTTGAAAGCAATGCAGCAACACCAACATAAAAATTTGAATACGGTGCATAAGCATTTTTTGTTGCTTTTCGTGCCTGCTTTAATAAATCTGCATCATCTTTTGATAAAGACTTTATATCATCAAATTCTTCGAACGAAAATTTATATTCTTTTAAACTCATGGTTAAATGTATAACTAAAGATTATTAGTTCATTCATGTTAATACAGTACAAGTGAGTGACACAACCGTGATGCCATAATTCAATTGCTGGTCACAAAAAATTCTATTCATATTTCTTCATCACTTTAAATAAAACTTTGTATTGAGCAGAATCAAAAACAGGAATTGTATCCTGCAGCCAATGCCTTTTAAATGCAACAATTGCAGCGGTTGAATCGCGCACATCATAACCAATAATCCTCAAAGCCTGCACATCGTTAAAAGTTGATGGCAGCAAAACATTTGTTGTATCATCATACCAATTTCCAAAGCCGCTGTCTGCAAGTCTTTTCCAGGGGAAAAAAATATTTGGATCATTTTTTCGCGTTGGTGCAATATCAGCATGACCAATAAAATTTGCAGTTGGAATATTGTATTGTTTCTTCAACGCCGATAACAATCTTAATAAACTATATACTTGCGCATCAGTGAAAGCTTCAACGCCGTTATTGTCGAGTTCAATGCCAATGCTGCTGCTGTTTATATCAACATCATTTCCCCAGCGGCCAACACCAGCATGCCATGCACGCATGTAATCGTTAAGCATGTGATGAATAGTTCCATCTTTACAAATTACATAATGCGCACTCACCTGAGAGCTTTGTGAAGTAAAGGCTGCAAGCGTTTGCGCACAGCTGTTTTGCGCAGTATGATGTATGATTACAAAATTTGGTTTTCGCAAATTAAAATTTGTAGTGCCAATAAATTCAGTGCTGCCAAACGAATCTGTCAGCGGGTATTTTTTTATGATTGTTGCAAATTGTTTCGCCTGCATCTTATACATTTTGTTTGATGATGCATAGGGTTTTCTTGCGCAGCTTAAACAAAGAATAAGTAAAAAACAAACTGAGTATTTCATTTATAACGGTTGAATTTTTAAGTTATCTATTTTGCTATCAAAGATAGTGCTGCTATTGAGCACAGTGCAGCCTGTCCCGAACCTGATTCGGGATCACTCCCTTGTACTGCATAAATTCTATTCAGCAAAGCAAACTATCTGGCGCATGATTTGTTTTTAACAACTTATGCCAGAAGGTCCATCAATCGTAATATTAAAAGAACAGGTACAGGAGTTTAAAAGAAAAAAAATTATAGAAGTAAGTGGCAACTCTAAAATTGATTATCAGCAATTAAAAAACAAAAAAATAGTTGATATAAAAAGCTGGGGGAAACATTTCCTGATTTGTTGCAAAGGCATTACACTTCGTGTACATTTTATGTTGTTTGGTTCGTATCGCATCAACGAAAAAAAAGAAGCACCGGCGAGGCTTTCACTTCAATTCAAAGAAGGAGAAATAAATTTTTACGCTTGTTCTTTAAAAATTTTCAATGAAGACCCAAATGAAATTTATGAATGGAGCGGCGATGTAATGAATGATGAATGGAATCCATCAAAAGCGAAAAAGAAATTAAAAGAAATACCGGGTACGCTTGTGGCCGATGCGCTATTGGATCAACATATTTTTGCAGGCGTTGGAAATATTATAAAGAATGAAGTGTTGTGGCGAATTAAAATTCATCCAAAAACAAAAGTTGGTGACCTGCCATCAAAAAAATTAAATGAATTAATTAAAGAAACGCGCAATTACAGTTTTGATTTTTTAAAATGGAAGAAAGCATTTGTATTAAAAAAACATTGGTGCATTCATACGAAAAAGATTTGTCCGCGCTGCAATATTCCTGCAATTAAAGAATATGTTGGCAAAACAAACCGCAGAACTTTTTTCTGTAATAATTGCCAGGTTTTGTATTCAACAAACAACATTTAAAATTTCAAACTTATACAAGCTTCATCAACTCATCAATCAACGGCAATTGATAACCAATAATTTTTTTCTTCGCAGTTTCAATATCAAACCATTCGGCTTTATCAATTTCAGGAACTTTAATTTTTTTACCTGAACGCGGTGGCCAGTCAACCAAACATACATTACTTGTAATATTTGTTATGTCGAAATTTTCTTCAGCCGCAAACGCATACACCGCTTTGCCACTTTTCGCTTTTACAACAGAAAGTTCAATAAATTTTTTAGATAAAACTTTCTTTCCAAGTTCTTCTTCGAATTCTCTTTTTGCTGCAGCCAAAGGTTCTTCATCATCAGTAAATTCGCCTTTCGGTATTGACCAAACACCCACATCTTTCTTTACCCAAAACGGCCCGCCCGGATGTACTAACATTAATTCTAAAACGTTATTTTTCTTTCGATATAAAATTATTCCTGCACTTTTTTTACCCACGTTATTCAGTTAACATTTTAAAGTTTTGCAAGCTAAGCTATCGAACATTACTTTTGCGCAATTTACCTGTAATGAATTATACACTTCCTCACAACGAATCAGTTCCATCAAAAAAGAAAAAAATAATTGTTCTTGGCAGCGGTCCAAACCGTATTGGCCAGGGCATTGAATTCGATTATTGCTGTGTGCATGGATTGCTGGCAATAAAAGAATGTGGTTATGAATCAATCATGATTAACTGTAATCCTGAAACAGTTTCTACAGATTTTGACATGGCTGATAAACTTTATTTTGAACCTGTTTATTGGGAACATCTTTGGGAAATTA
>JBDUBY010000281.1:0-4295 GCA_040003735.1 Parafilimonas sp. | reverse complement strand
TTTTTGTAAGCGTTTTAAAATCAGGATGCACAATTACATCAACAATACTTTCGCAGGCAGAAAGTATTTTTTGTGTAAAATCTTTATCAACAAATATGGGTGTTTCCGCCAGCCTGAATTGTATATCACCGGGATGAAGCGCATTTATCTCATTAAGATAATCATTATATTTTTTTTGTGTGAATTCAGCATTAAATTTTTCACGTAAGGCTGGTACCATATTTTTAAATTATATGTTATGAATGATGAATTACGAGTGAATTTAAAACTTATAATTTATCACTCATAATTTCTAACTTCTAAAAGTCTTTCGGAATATAAAACTTATTACGTTCTTTTAATTTATTGTCTTCAAACAATTCAAAATAAAACCAGCCTGAATGCATGAAGTCAGTTTTATCAAGCAGCAATTGCGGTTGTGTTATATGTTGAATGGTAAATAATGATTTATGATTTTCATCAAGAAAGCGCAAGCGGTAATTTTTTGAAGCTGCATCGTTTAAAGAAATTTGTACATAGCCATCGGTATTGGTATATATATGTGTTGATGGAGACCAGCTAATTTCAATGTTATAATAACGAATAAGTACATCAGCATCGGTAAGTGAAAAAAGTGTGTCTTTTGTCTTGTTTACAATTGAATCGCGAAACTTTTTAAAGTTATCATAATTAAGTGTTGCTATAACTGAATCCTCATCATGAACAATAATTAAAAAGTTTTTATCTACCGCACTTTCCTGCCGGATATCGCTTGTAAAATCAGAACCGGTTGTAGTTTTTTTAGCTTTTGTAAAAAAGAAATTACCATTGCCGAGTACATAAAATACACGGTAATACATACCGGTGTAGCCAGCGCTTTCATCAACGTAACCGTTGCGTGGAAGTTCCGGTGATAACGGTACAAATATGGTTCTGAAATTTTTTACGCTGTCCCACGAACGTTGCACATTTAACTGAACAACACTGTCGCCGAAGGGATTTATCCATTCAATTTTTACTTTGGTATCATTAACTTTTGAAACAGATACTTCAAATTCTTGTTGTGCATGTCCAATGGTTCCGGCAACAAAAAAGCCAATCAATAACAGGAATAATTTTTTCATAATGCTAAGGCGCGCAAATATAACATTGAGGCTTTTTACAAACTCATAAAGTTTATCGCAAAAAATTATTTAAACTTTACGCTTATACAATTATTTTATTTTTGATGCATGAATAAAATCATATTTATTACCGGCGCAACATCAGGCTTTGGAAAAGCTATTGCAGAAAAATTTGCAGCAGGAAACTGGAACTGTATTATAACAGGCCGAAGAAAAGAAAAGCTTGATGAACTTGCAACGGCATTATCATCAAATAAAAACATAAACATTTTACCGCTTGCATTTGATGTAAGCAAGAAAGATGAAGTGTTTGCCGCGGTTAATAATTTAAAAGATGAATGGAAAAATATTGATGTGCTGGTAAATAATGCAGGGCTTGCTGCGGGCAGAAATGCATTTGATGAAGCTTCGCTTGAAGATTGGGACGAAATGATTGATACGAATGTAAAAGGCCTGCTGTATGTTTCAAAAGCGATCATTCCTTCAATGATAAAAAATAAAAAAGGACATATTATAAACATTGGTTCAACAGCAGCGAAAGAAGTGTATAAAGACGGCAACGTGTATTGTGCAAGCAAGTTTGCGGTGAATGCCATCAGCCAATCGCAACGCATAGATTTATTACCACATAAAATAAAAGTTACGTGCATAAATCCCGGCGCTGCAGAAACAGAATTTTCATTGGTGCGTTTTAAAGGCGATGCACAAAAAGCAAAAGCTGTTTATGAAGGATATGAGCCATTGCACGCAGAAGATATTGCCAATACTTTATATTATTGCGCCACCTTGCCGCCGCATGTTTGCATTAATGATCTTGTAATTACTTCAACTGCGCAGGCGAACTCTTTTTATACGTATAAAGAATAAAATGCCAGATATTTTACTGCGCTAAAACTTATTTATTTAATTTATTTTCGTTTCTAATAAACAAAACGATTATGTGCTTATTGAAAAAAACTACACTGCTTTTATTTCTCTGTGTGATGTGCTTTACGCTTACCAGTCACGCCCAACTTCTAAAGAAATTAAAAGACAAAGTAAACAATGCGGTTTCCGGTAATTCAAGTACAAACCAGAGCCAATCAACGGACGCTAATACAAGCAGTTCAACATCATCGGGATCGCCCACCAACACAAAAGGCGGCGGCTTAACCAACACAACTCCGCCAGATGTAAACCAGCAAATTGCCGATGCAGAAAAAAGCCAGGCTGCAGGCGATTACAGCGATGCACGTTATTCTATTCAACAGGCATTAATGGGCGTTGAGTTGCAGATTGGCAAACAGGTATTGCAATCTTTGCCCGCTACAGTAAGTGGCTTACAGAAAGATACTATGCAAAATAAAGTGATGAGCACACAATGGGGATGGAATAATCTTACCATTCAAAGTGTGTATAAAAAAGCTGACCAGCAATTAACAGTTACGATAGGAAATAATACTATGTATTCAGGTTTTATTGATCTGTATTTCAACAATTCCATGTACACGCAAACGAACAGCGATGGCAAAAATCAAAATGTAAAACAAACCAAGGTAAAAAGTTACAAAGCGGTTATTACATACGATGACAGCAAAGGTTATACATTGCTTGTGCCACTTGGGCAAAGCTCTTTAATAGTTTGGGAGTGCCTAAATTTTGCAACCGAACAGGATGTAATGAACGCTGCTAATTCATTTGACATCGACGGCATTAAAAAAATGCTTGGAGAACAATAATCAATCAATCAAAAAAAATTATTCAATGCGTTACTTAATTATACTCATCAGCATGTTTATAACAACTGCTGTTTTCTCACAAAATTTTACTACAGACATTGCTACTGCAAAAACTTCTTATTCTTCAGGTAATTTAGAAGATGCACACTTTGCTTTGCAACAGGCCATGCAGGAAATTGACATCATCATCGGCAAACAGGTTATAAGTTTATTGCCTGCAAACATGGGCAATTTCGTAGCCAACACAAAAGATGATAATGTAATGAGCAACGTAGGTTTTATGGGCAGTACAATTCACCGCACATGGGGCCAAAACGATTCTGTTGATGTTTCTATTATTGGCAATTCGCCGCTAATAACAACGCTCAACGTATTTTTAAATACGCCTTTGCTTGGCGGCATGATGAGCAATGGAAACAATAAAATAATTAAAATTCAAGGCTATAAAGGCCAGCTTACAAAAAGCGATGAAGGCAATGGCCAGTTTAATTATACCATTCAAATTCCGTTGGCAAGTTCATTGGTTACATTCACTGCAAAAAATACAACAGATACACAAATAACAACCTGGGCAAATACATTGCCGTTGCAGCAAATTGCAAAACTGCTTCAATAACATTAATATTATTTTTTGTTGACCAGCAGTTGATACGTTGTGGCATCTTCGTTGTGTCACTCACTTGTACAATTGATTTTTTATAGCAGCAAAATACTGATTGCATATAAAGATATCAGCTCATCAACGTATCAACTGCACAAGTGTTGCGACGCAAGGAACGACGCCATAAAACACTAATGCCGGTAACCCAAAACACTTCTTTATAAATAGTCATTCATTATTATCTTGTATAATAATTTTTATACAAACATTGGCACCAACATTTACACAATCAGTTATTTTTTTAATTGCCGGAATTGCCTGCATTGTAATTCTTACAACCAAATACAGGCTTCATGCTTTTTTTGCTTTATTGGTTGCATGTTTTATTGTTGGCTTTGGCGTGCAAATGCCTGTTGCGGAAATTATTAATACAGTTAAAGATGGTTTCGGCAACATCATGAAATCTCTTGCATTAATTATTGTTTTAGGAACTACGCTTGGCGTATTGCTTGAACATACCGGCAGTACAAAAGTGATGGCATCTTACATACTTAAAATTGTTGGTGAAAAAAATGCTTCGCTTGCCATGAGTATTACTGGTTTTATTGTGGGCATGCCTATCTTTTGCGATTCAGGATTTATAGTTTTAAGCGGCATTAATAAATCAGTTGCAAACCGTGCGCAAATACCAATTGCAATTACAAGTGTTTCGCTTGCTACAGGTTTGTTATCTATTCATTGTTTAATTCCTCCACATCCCGGCGCATCATCGGCTGCAAGCCTTATTGGCGTTGACTTTGGCAAGCTTATCTTAACAGGAATTATTGTTGCATTGCCCGCTATGATCGTTGGAAATCTATGGGCAAAATTTGC
>JBDUBY010000052.1:0-14677 GCA_040003735.1 Parafilimonas sp. | reverse complement strand
CCTGGAGATTAGAACAGGCGTTTAATAAATGACACGCAATAAAAATTGTTTTCGGGTTTTCACGCACTGCATTTTCCAAAGATTTTTGCAAAGCATCATGACCCAACTTATTTGGTTTATTCATATCAACATGCCATGTTGCTGCGTTCATCATACCATCATTTGTTGAGTCAGGTGTTTCATACATCCATTCATCTTCTGCTACGTGAATACTAATCGGCATATGCAACTCCGCACATTTTTCAAGCAACGGTTTCATCTGCGTGTCATCAATGTGCAAACCCTTACCTGGCGTTGGTTTCGAATACATTTCGCCTTCACCTTTATCGCCCAATTCGCCAACTCCTTTCGCACCTTTTTTATAACATCTTTCCAATTCTTCAACCGCATGTTTTTGCCAGCCTTCTGTTCCATAACCTGTATAATCAAAGCCGCACCATAATTCAAACCTGTCAGGATATTTACTGTACTTTTCAACAGCGCTGTCAAAACCTTTGCCTGTTGAATAAGTAAGGATCATTGTCTTTTGAATATTCATTCTATCCATCAACTTAACCAAATCATCAATATCTTTTTGTGTTGAAACATAATCATGCGAGTGCATATCAATAACAGGAAAAGATGCACGTTGAATATTCGCAGTTGGCGTTTTATAAATTGAAACAGGTTTATAGTTCTTTAATAAAATATTATTTGCATTTTTTTGTGCGAATAAAAAAATGCAGGTTGAGGTAAGAATGAATGTGAATAATAGTTTGCGCATTTATTAAATATTAATAACGTTTAGTTTTTTAATGATAAGTTCCTTCACTTCATCAATTGCTTTTGGGAATATTTTTCGCAAATCAATTTCATCATTGCCTGCTAACAACGATTGTAACTTTTTCATAAAAGCATTTTTTGTTTCTGTTGCAAGATTTATTTTGCTAATGCCGCATCGAATGGCTTCCTGCAATTGATCATCAGGGATGCCGCTGCTGCCATGTAAAACCAATGCACAATCTGTAACAGCTCTTATTTCTTTCAATCTATCTAAACGCAGCTTTGGTATTTCTTTATAAAAGCCATGCGCATTTCCGATTGCAACCGCCAATGCATTTATACCTGTTAGTTCAACAAAATTTTTAGCATCTTCTGCACTGGTTGGTTCAATAGTTTGTGATTGATTCAGCTTGGCAATATAACCTAGTTCCGCTTCAACATTTGCATTATAATTTGCTGCAATTTTTACTGCTTCTTTTGTGATGCGCACATTCTCATCAAAAGGTTTTTCGCTCGCATCAATCATCACACTGTCGAAACCTGCATCTAAACATTCCTTTACAATTTCAATGCTGCTTCCATGGTCAAGATGCACCCATCCTTCTACACCAAATTCTTTCAGCATTACCCTTGCCATTGCAATAGCAGGTTTAATGCCGAGATAATGCAGCGAGCTTTCACTCAATTGTAAAATCAAACTGCTGTTGGTTGCTTGTGCTGCAAGCAATAAACCTTTCAGCGTTTCAAAATTGTAAAAATTAACGGCCAGCAAAGCTTTCCCTTGTTTTGTAAAGTCTGCAAGCTTTTCTTTCATCCTCATTCTATACTGTAATTAAATTTTTCCAATGCAATTTTCTTAATTGATTCCAGGTTATTAAATGCTGTTGTGCCACCATAAGCAGTTGTATTAATTGCACCGCAAACTGCACCAAGCTCCATACAATTTTTTAATGATTTATTCAGAATAAATTGTCTTATAAATCCTGCATCAAAACTGTCGCCGGCACCAATTGCATCTGTAAAATCATGATTGATAAATGCAGGTTGTTGCACCACTTCATTTTTATAAAATGCAACAGCACCTTCAGCACTATTTTTTACAACAACAATATTTGAAAATTCTTTTATTGCATTCAACGCTTCGCTTATAGATGATTGCTTTGTTAGGTTTTTTAATTCCTCAGTGTTTGGCAGAAAGACATCAACATTCGGTAGCAAATTTTTCCAGTCACAATCCCATTTTTCTGCCGGATCCCATTGCGGATCTAATGATGTTGTTAAGCCTGTATCCTTTGCACGTTCAAATAATTTTACAAGCCCAGGTTTTAATGCAGGCTGAATAAAAACAGAGCTTACATGAAGGTGTTTTGCATTGCTTAACATAGCATCTGTTATATCTGTTTCACTTAGTTCGTTCATTGCACCAGCATATGTAACCATTGCACGATCCTGGTCAAAATTGAACGCAACCGTAATACCAGTGTCTGCTGTATTACTGCGTATAATATTATCTGTACTTACACTTTTCGCATTCAAATCAGCAATAATCTTTTTGCCAAAATCATCATTGCCAATGCAACCACAATAATTAACTGAAACGCCCAGTGCACTTAGGTTTGATGCAAAAATTGCGGAGCTGCTTCCTAATGTATAAATCATTTTATCAGCAAGAATTTCTTTGCCAACTACAGGAAATTGCTGAAGCCCGCTTAATATGAGATCAATGTTTAATTCGCCGGCAACTAATACGTCAAATTTTTTTTCCTGCACGATATAAGTAAAAATTTAAAAGTAAAAACTAAAAATGTACCTGCTTATCATTCAAAATTTATCATCGATTTTTCGGCATCAATTGGATAAATATTCACGCCCTGCACTACTCTTGAAATAGAACCATTCACTGAAGGCTCATCCGGTTTTAGACCAAGCTCCAAACTTTTATAAAACCCAAGTAACTGCCCTGCAATTATCGCAGGAATAGGTAGAAAATCTTCCAAAATATTTTCGCCGTCAATACCAAAATTTATTTGTGTATTTAAATCGTTTATGTTTTCATAACCTTCACTTATGCCTAATTGATACATCGCATTATTCCCGCTCTTCATAGCATTTACAAGATCTTTTTCATAACGGCTTACATATTTATTATTGCTGAAAAAATATACAACCAGTGTTTCATCATCAATCACTGCTTTGGGGCCATGACGAAGCCCAAGATATGTATCGGATTTACAAATAATTTTTCCATCGGTAAGCTCCTGTAATTTAAGTGAAGCTTCAGTTGCAGTGCCAAATAAACTGCCGGAGCCAAGAAACATAGCACGCTTGAAATCTTTTTGTGCGAGTTTTTTTAATGCAGGTAAATGAAAAGAAAAAATATTCTCCGCAGCCTGCATCAATAGCTCAACCTGCTGTTTTATTTTTTGTTTTTGATTGATATATGCTATCAGTAAACCCGTTAATAACATGCTGGAATAACTGCCGGTCATCGCAAGACTTTTGTCGTTTGCAGCTTCAGGCAAAATAAAAACATAAGAAGGATTAAGCGAACCGGATTGCGCCAGCGCACCATTTTCATCACAAGTAATAATCAGGTGAAAACATTTTTTTGACAACTTATCCGCCAACTCAATTACTGCACAACTTTCAGGACTGTTACCACTTCTTGCAAAAGAAATTATTAACGGCTTTTGATATTCATTAAAGAAATCATGCGGATGCGAAACAATATCGGTTGTTGCAATGGCGCGTGTAATAATTTGTGTGTTCCTGAAAAATATACCGCTTAATGATAATCCAATAAACGCGCTTGTACCTGCGCCGGTTAAAATAATGCTGTCTGCTTCAGCATAAGCTGATTGCAAAAAACTTTTTATTGCTTTTTCTTTTTTAGAAAAAAGTGCGGCAACATCATTCCATAATTCAGGTTGATTAACGATTTCCTGTGCCGTAAGAAGTGCACCATTTTCTGCTAAAAAATTTTCCTCAAGTGTAAGCAATGGCATTAAAGTAGTTTATGAAACGAAAATACAAGATTTGTATAATCTTTCAAAATCTTTCAATTATTCTTCAAAATCTTATTTTTGATGTACAATTATTTATATTTGGTTTCTAACTTAAATCTAATTACTTAAAACCTTTGCTATGAAATCTAAAATTTACTATTTATTTTCCACTACATTATTGGCTCTTTTATTTAGCTTTTTTTCAGTGAACGCGTTTGCGACTACTTATTATGTGAATGCAGCAACAGGCAACGATGGAAATGCAGGCACGTCGTCTTCAACAGCTTTATTAACTATTCAAAAAGCGTTGGACAAAGCATCTGCAGCTGGCGATATTATTTTAGTTACACCCGGAATTTATAAACAAAACCTTGCCTGGAAGTTTTCAGGAACATCTTCAGCAAAAATAACTTTACAAAAAAATGGCAGCGGAATTGTTTATGTAAAATCGGCAGATGCATCTGCAGCGCCTGTTCTTCAAATTACTAATTTCAGCAACATTATTATTGATGGATTAACTTTTACAAGAGACAATGCAAAAAATAATGCGCAGGGAATTTTAATTAATTCTTCAGGCAGTGTTTTGGTGCAAAATATCGAAATAAAAAATTGTGTTTTCACAGCTATTAACTGGAATACGAATCCAAATAAAAAACCAACTGCAAGCCAAAACTCACAACCTTTTATTGTTTATGGAAGAAGCAGTGTTGCTATGCAAAACATAAGCGTGCATGATTGTGATTTCAATAATAATATAACTGGTCAGAGCGAAGTATGTTCTTTTAATTCTAACATTGATGGGTTTAGCGCAACAAATAATTTATTGCATGATAACACGAACATCGCAATTGATGTAATTGGATTTGAAGGAGAAAATAGCAATGTAAATATTGACCAGGCAAGAAATGGAACGATTGCTAATAATACTTTTTATGAAAATCAAAGCCCGTATGCAGAAGGTGCAAGTATTTATGTTGACGGTGGAAAATCTGTATTAATTGAACGCAACTTTATTCACGATGGCGATTACGGAATTGAAATTAGTGCTGAAAATGATCCCGCATCTATTGCGTATGAAACGCAGGATATAACTGTTCGCAATAACCTTATTTATAACTGCAGAAGTGCCGGTTTAAAGATTGGAAATTATAAAGGCAAATTGCAAAATGCACTTGTTGCGAACAATACATGTTTTTATAATAATCGTGGCGGTAAAAGAGATGGTGATGTTGCTGGTACGAGTGTGAAATTTTCTGCGTGGGCAGAATTAGTGATTGATAATATGCAGGACGTAAATATTAACGGCAATATTTTTTATGCACGTGCATCAAGCACGGCGATGATTAATTCTGATGCGAATGCATTGATATCAAACTTAACGATGAATTATAATCAGTGGTTTTGCAAAGGCAATGCAACTGGCGCAGGTCTTACATATCAATTTAAAATCAACGGCACAAATCATACATATAATTCTTATACAAATTATGTTGTAAACAATACTTTCAATTTTGATAAACAGTCAAAATATGGAAACCCGTTGTTTGTGAATGAAGGTATTAACGGTAATAATTCTGTGAATCCTGATTTGCATATTCAAACTGGCTCGCCTTGTATTGCAAGCGGTGATCCAGCGGCTGTAACCGGCGCCGGGCGTGGGTTTTGGGGCACAACAGATTATTTTGGCAACAACAGAATTGTTGGAAGAATTGATATTGGTGCGCATGAATTAAGTAGTGGTTCGCTTCAATCAACAAAAAAAATGATACGGGCATTTGATGTTTCTCCAAACCCTGCAATAAATTTTATAACTATAAAAGGAGTTGAAGAAGAAACTTATTTAATTAAAATAAATGATGCTGCAGGCAACACTTTCATCACGAAAAAAATAAACTTTAATAATGATTATAAAATAAATATTGCGAGTTTAAAAAGTGGTTATTATGTAATTACACTGGCTGGTAAAGACCAGTTACTTTCAACAAAATTTTATAAACAATAATTCATTATTATCAGTCTTCATATCTTATAATAACTTTATTTCGAAATAAATAAAAGAATGGCTGAACGAAAAGAAAGGTTTACTGTATCAAGAAGAAAAAAAATACTTGAGCATATAAAAGAAACCGGCGAAGTATTGGTAACAAGTTTAAGCAAAGAATTTGGTGTAAGTGAAGTGACCATACGCAATGATCTTGAAAACCTGGAAAGAAAAAATCTTTTAATTCGTGCTAGAGGCGGCGCTATTCATACAGAAAATCATGTGGGCATTGACCAGCGTATTGCGGATAAAAACAGAATACATTCTAACGAGAAAGCTGCGATTGGTAAAGCGGCTGCTTCATTAATTAATGATGGCGATACAATTATTATTGACAGCGGTACCACTACTGCTGAAATTGTAAAACATCTCGGTACATTTAAGCAGTTAAACATAATTACCAATGCACTTAACATTACCAATCTTTTAATGTCGTATCCAAATATCAATGTAATAATTCCAGGTGGTTATTTAAGGCAAAATGCAATGAGTTTGGTTGGGCCTTTGGCTGAAAAAAACCTGCGCAATTTTTTTGTTGATAAAGTTTTTTTAAGCACTGATGGCTTTGATACGAAGCAGGGAATTTTTACACCTAACATTGATGAAGCACACATGAATGGTATTATGATTGAAATTTCTAAAGAAGTAATTTTAGTTACTGACAGCAGTAAGTTTAAAAGAAAAAGCCTTGCATTTATTTGCGGATTGGAGAAGATAAAAAAAGTTGTAACAGATAAAAATATACCTGCAGACGATAAGAAAAGATTAGAAGATGCAGGTGTTGAAGTGTTGATTGCAGATTAAGAATAAAACAAATGTTTGAATTTATAAATCACTCACTCAACAACACAATTGCAACAGCAGCTAATAACAACCCGATCAATAAAATTGGGCCTGGAAAAACGGCGTAAATAATTAGCGAAATAATAATAGTAATTACGGGCGAAAGACCTGTAAGCGGAACCACAACAATCGCCTTTCCATAGCGTAATGCATATACTAATGTAAGCGCGCCAATAGAGTTTAGTATCTGTATGACGAATGTGAGATAAGGCCCTTTAAAACCCCAATTAATTGGCTCAGAAAAATCAGTCATCCAAATAGCAAATGGCGATAACATCAATGCACCAATTGTCATGTACATAAATATGCTTTCAGCTTTCATAGTGTTGTTGCTAAACTTCATAACATACGCCTGCAAGCCCCACATTACAAAAACAATTACAGAAAACCATAGCCAGGTTGTGCCTGTTGTTTCGCCACCGGTAAGTTTTGGATTTGCTAAAAAAACTGCGGCAATTAATGCAAGCGCAATTCCTATCCAATGCCTTCTGTTGGTATGTTCTTTTAAAAATGCAACAGATAAAATAATTGTAAGTACCGGAAATAAAGAGATCAGTGGAAATACAATATATGCAGGCCCTTCGCGCAAAGCTTCAAACAAAATTAATTGCCCGCCTGCACCAAGTAATCCTACAATCAAACCTAAAAAAACAGAGCGCTTATCTGTTTCAGGTTTCCATTTTATAATCATTAATGCAACTATTGCACACGGTATCATCGTAATGCTCCATACAACATAACCAAGTGTTGCAGGGAAACCGGCTTTCTCCGGAATTTCAATGAATGCGCCCCACACTCCCCAAAAAACAGTTGTTATAATTGCATAAGCCAGCCATAGTTTTGTTGATTTCATTCGATAAATATTAAACTTTAATGTGGAAACTCGATTTTGATTTGGTTTATAAAAATAACTATTAAAAACTTTTCAAAAATTTTATTTTGTTTTTATTTCTTTCGTTATCTTTGGTTTTGTTATTAAAACTTACGATTGGTTCTAACGATAAATTGTTTAAATTTTCCGGATTTTTAAATTTATTCAGGCTGTAATAAACTAATTTTTGGCTACCATTTTTAATTATACATCTCTTAAAGCTATAACCTTAAAGTAAGGCTTATGAAAAAAATATTGTTTTTACCATTTTTATTTATAACCATTATTAGTGTTGCACAAACAAGATTGCTTAAAGGAAAAGTTGTTTCCGAAAAAGATCAATTTGCTGTAAGCAAAGCCGCAATTACAATTAAGAATGGCAAATCTGTTATTGCAGATGATAGCGGAAGCTTTAGTATTGAAGTGCCTGCTGGCAATTTTAACCTCATCATCAGTTCCATTGGTTACTCAAGAAAAGAAATGAATGTTACGGCAAGCGATAATAATTTAATGATACCGCTTACTGAAACCAATAAAGATCTTGATGAAGTAATTGTTGTTGGTTACAGTAATAAAAAGAAAGGTGAGCTAACCAGCGCTGTAACTGTTGTTGATGCATCAAAATTAAAAGATGTAACAACAAATGATATTGGAAGTATGTTGCAGGGAAAAGTAGCAGGCTTACAAGTTGTAAACAGTTCAGGTGTGCCTGGTGCAAATGCTGAAATAAGATTGCGTGGTGTATCATCCATCAACGCATCGCAATCGCCGTTGTATGTTGTTGATGGAATTATCGGCGGCAACTTCGATCCGAATGATGTGGCAAGTATTACTGTTTTAAAAGATGCTGCTGCAACAGCCATGTATGGTTCGCAGGCAAATGCCGGTGTAATAGTAATAACTACAAAAAGAGCAACAACATCAAAACCAAGTATTGAAGTAAAAGTAACTACAGGTTTTCGTACACCTGATTTTGGTGAGCTGGATATGATGGATGGAAACCAGTTATACAATTATCAAAAAGAATTTTATCGCGATTACATTCCAACTGATACAGGCAACTCTCATAAAATAGATCTTTTAAAATTTTATGCTGAAAGACCAATAAGTTTGGACAGTCAAAATCATAACTGGCTCACTACAATTTTCAAACCTGCATTCATGCAGAATTATTATGTTTCTGTATCGGGCAAAACAGATAAGAACGATTATTATTTAGGTGCTTCATATTATAACGAAGACGGAACTTTTATGAACACAAATTATCAGCGTGCTAATTTAAGAGCATCGCTGGGTTTGCATTTCAGCCCCAAAATTTCTTTAACCAATACCATTAATATTAGCGGCGTTACAGGAAAGAGTTATGACTACAATGATATCTATTATGCATTCTTAAATTTGCCGTGGGATAATCCTTATGATAGTGCAGGAAATCCAGTTTATGTTGATGGAAATTCATCATTCAAATGGTGGAGCAGGGACAAAGTAAATCCTGTTCATACAATTGCACATTCTGATCATCCATATAAAGGCTTTGATATAAATTATGATTTGAATTTTAATTATGAGATCAATAATTGGTTAACGCTTTCAAGCACCAACCGTGTTGCTGCTAATTACAGCAAAAGCACCAGTTATTATTCCGGAGATGTTGCAGGGCAATATCATGGAACCGGTTATCTTGAAGAAGACGACATTTTAAGTTACAGCGGCATATCAAATGATCTTTTGAAATTCAATTTTAAATTAGGTGATCACCAGATAAGTGGTCTTGCGGGTATGGCATTTGAAGGTGGCAAAACAGAAACCGTTGGTGGTGCAGGAAGAGGTTTGCCGTTTGGTTTAAAAGTATTAAATGTTGTATCAAGTAATTTAAGCGTGAATGGTTATTACGATCAGTCTGCGCTTATTTCATACATATCGCAGGTGAACTATAGTTTTAAAAATAAATATTTTGTTACAGGCTCTTATCGTATTGATGGCTCAACCGCTTTTCAAAAAGATAACCGCTACGGTTCATTCCCTGCAATATCTGCAGCATGGCTTGCAAGTAATGAAGATTTTTTAAATAACAGTCATGTAATTGATAACCTTAAAATACGCGGCAGTTATGGTGTTACCGGTACGCAGGATATTGGTGCATCACGTTATCTTGGTTTATATTCTTTAACCAGCCAGTATAATAATCAATCAGCCGCAACACCATCACAATTACCAAGCCCGGGTTTAACATGGGAAAGTAAATATCAAACCAATGTTGGTATTGATGTTGGTTTTTTCAAACGCATTTCTTTATCAGTTGATGTATATAATAATCTTACTAAAAATTTATTATTACAGGTATCACAACCTTTATCTGTTGGGTTTGAAACACGATGGGAAAATGCCGGTGAAATCAGCAATAAAGGTTTGGAAATTGCTTTATCAACCATAAATATTCAAAGCAGGAATTTTTCATGGACAACAGATTTTAACATCAGTTTCAACTCAAATAAATTAAAGAAACTGCCTGCAAGTTTTATAAAAACAGGAGACTGGGCAATATCGCAGGAATATCGTAACGACGGTAACTTATATGAATTTTATATGCCGGTTTGGTTGGGTGTTGATCCGCAAACAGGTTCGCCTTTATGGCAAAAAATTACAAAAGATGCTAACGGAAATACCACTGCCGTTGAAGCTACATCAAGTTATTCAGATGCAACTTTACAGGACGTTGGTTCAGCATTACCAAAATACCAGGGCGGCTTTACTAACACGTTTACTTATAAAAGTATTTCTTTAAGCGTGAACGCATATTTTTTGCAAGGCAACAAAGTTTACAGCAACGATCTTCGTTTTGTAATGAATGATGGCAACGAGCCTTATTATAACCAGCTTGTATTGCCTTCTAATTACAGCATCTGGACAAAACCAGGCGATATTGCAACTAATCCAAGTCCGCAAAACGAAGCCAATTCAGTAGAAGTTTCAACAAGATATTTAAAGAGTGGAAGTTTCATACAGTTGCGTAATATCACGCTTGCATATAATTTGCCGCAAACATTTGCACAACGTTTAGGCTTGAGCGATATTACTGTTTCTGCATCTGCTGATAATATTTATACATTCACTAAATTTTTGGGACAAGATCCGCAAACAACCATTCAACCCGGTGCTTTTGTAACGCCTGGTGTGAGCGATTTTAAATACCCCAACAATCACCAGTATGTTTTAAACATTAATGTAAAATTGTAATTCAACCGTAAAAAATAATTGTATGTATAATTTGAAAAATATTTTTATGCTGCGCGATAAAATGCTGAAGAGTATTATTGTTGCTGCGGTTATATGTACTGCAACTTTAAGTGGTTGTATAAAAGATGTTGCGCCCAGCGATTCTATAACAACAGAAACACTTACCTCAACCACTGAAGGTTTAACCAATGCAGTAAATGGTGCGTATGCTTTGTTTAAAGATCATGTAGAATTTAATGGTTTGTCAGATGATAATAATATGTATTTGCGCCAGCTTTACCAGTTGTCAGATTTTGCAAGCGATGATATTGTGTGTGGGCAGGTAACAGAAGATCCATTGTTTTATAGCTTTAGTTTAGATCATTCACCTACGCAAACCAACACAAGGTATTTCTGGTACATTTCTTATAAAATAATCAATGATTGCAATACGGTTATTGAAGCAGTTGATTCAGCTACAACAGATGCAACACGCAAACAATTGTTGGGTGAGTGCTATTTTCTAAGAGCATTTTCACAATTTAATTTGGTAAGATTATTTGCGCGCCCTTATACACAGGATAAATCTGCTCCGGGAATTATTTTAAGAACATCAACCAGCGATCCTGCACAAAAAGAAAGAGCAACTGTGGAGGAAGTGTATCAGCAGATTATTGCTGATGCTGCAAAATCTGCTGATTTAATGGATCAAACCCGTGGTGTTGAATATGCAAGTAAAGAAGCGGCGTGGGCTTTGCTTTCACGTGCTTATTTGTATATGGATGATGAAAAAAACGCAGTAGACTATTCAACCAAAGTTATTAGTTCAGGCAAGTTTACTTTGGCAACTGCTTCTGCATTTCCATCAATGTTTGCTAATGCAATGAGCAGCAGCGAAACCATTTTTTGTATTGCATTTACAGCCAACGAAGATTATGGTAAGTTTGGTTCAATCGCATCAATGATTTATTCTGATGGCAACAGCGGCTGGGGCGAAGAATATGCTTCATCATCAATCAGGGATTTAATGAGTGCGCATCCTGAAGATGTGCGCTGGGACTATATAATTCCGTTACCTGATGGCAATGGTGGCATTGCTAAAAAGAACGGCATTGAAACTTATTACATTTCTAAATTCTCTTTCCAGGATGGCAGCCCAACGTTGAGTTCACCAATTTTGTTTCGCCTTGCAGAAATGTACTTGAACCGCGCAGAAGCCAACGCAAAATCAGGCGATACTAAAGATGCATTGGATGATGTTGATATGATAAGAAAAAATCGTGGATTGACAACAAGTTTATACAATGGCAAAGTGCCTTCAGGTTCTACAGCTTTGCAGGTTGTATTAAACGAAAGACGCATAGAGCTTGCGTTTGAAGCGCAACGTACTTATGATGTGTATAGAAATAAATTGCCGATGAACAGAACATATTGGGGATATCATTTGCCTGGTTTAAAAGAAACAGATATTAATTTATCTAAAGAACCAACAGGTTATCCAAATGAAATTATTCAGCCGGATGATCCGCGCATTATTTATTTTATCCCAATAGATGAAGTGCAGACAAATTTATTATGCACGCAGAATCCGTAACATCTTATAAAATCATTATCGCAGGTATAAAAATATGAACATGAAAAAAACAAATTTTATTTTAATAGTTGCTGTAATAGCTGCTGTAAATTTTGCTTCCTGCAAAAAAGATTCAACCAAACCTGGGCCGTTTGTTTTTTATAGTGTAAGTGTAGATGGCGCTACAGTTACATTTACAAACAAATCAACAGGGGCTGAAACATACGAATGGGATTTTGGTGATGGCACAACATCAACAGATGAAAATCCTGTGCATACTTATCCCGGCAAGGGAAAATATGTTCCAACATTATATGCAACTACTGCTTCAGGCGAGAAAGCAGAAGCATCCACAGTGTTGCAAATTGCAAAAGTGTCTTCCGTTAAACTTGATGATAATTCACTTTCAGATTGGGATACTATTACGCACAATGTTGTTTTAGCCGGCGATAATTCTGGCAATTTTATTAAAGCAAAATTTGATTACGATGGTAATTATGTTTACCTGTATTTTGAACAAACTACAACAAAAGCTGACGGCAATATTTATGATGTTTATTTAGATGCGGATAATGATATTACAACAGGATTATTAAGCGGAGATATACCCGGCGGCGCGTATGAAGTTTTATTGGAAGGAACTGTGTTTGATGGCTGGCTCGATCCTTATTATTTCATCGGTGCAGATCAACAGAATTTTGGTAATTTTCAGCCACAATCTATAAGCGAGTTTTATAAAATGGGTGATGTGGAGCAAGATGGTAATGTACAAAAATTTGAGTGGGCTATTTCACGAAGTAAAATAAAAGGATTAACCGGTAAAGGATTAAGAATTGGTATACAGGCTGCAGCAAATGACTGGAGTGCCGAGATTGGTTTTTCGCCTGACCTTGGAGCAGATTCATTCTTTCTTGATATGAGTGAATAAGCTTTTAATGATTAGTTGATTTTCTTAATTTTTCAGATTTTAAAATAGCAATAGCGTCGTCGTCATGCCCGGCTATAACCGGGCATCTGCTCTTAAAATTTAAGCATTGCATTACGCTTAATTATATAAAACTGAAAAGCAGATTCCGCTTTCGCGGAAATGGCGTTTCAAATTCTTAAATCAATCATGAAAATAAAACCGGTGTTTGCTTCAGTTATCTTATGTTTTTTATCTGCTATATTTTTTTCTCAATGCAGCAAGTTCGATAATCCTGCAGTTTATACATCACCCTTAACTGACACCGTTTTTTATAGTGAAAGTGATTCCGATTTTGCTAATCCTGAACGTGGTTTTTATCGCGTAGCAGAAACATACGCAAACAACTTTGAACCGCTTGATGTTGATCGAATGAAACAATGGCGAACATTGCAAAAAGCGGATGATGGAAATTATAAAGTTTATAGTTCGCTTGTATTTCGCAATATAGTTTTTGAAGGTTATAATGATAAGCCTTTGCCTCAGGATGTATTAGATAATATTGCTAATGATTTTACATCTGCGCGAGAAGCCGGCGTAAAATTAATTATTCGTTTTTGCTACACTGTAACTACGCATAGCGGCGCTTGCCCTGAAGGTTTTATTTGCCCGCAATATGGAGATGCGCCAAAAGATATTGTATTAAGTCAAATCGCACAATTAAAGCCATTACTACAAGAAAATGCTGATGTGATTGCCTGTTTGCAAATGGGTTTTGTAGGCACGTGGGGCGAAAATTATTACAGCGATTATTTCGGTGATCCGTCATCAAACGGTAAAGGAAAACTAACTGATAAAAACTGGAGTGATAAAAATGAAGTACTGAAAGCGTTGTTAGATGCATTGCCGCAAAGCAGGATGATACAGGTGCGTACACCACAAATGAAACAACGTTATGTAGATGGTGTTGATGCGCCAACATCTTCTGCGCCGTTAACAGATGCAGGAGCGTTTACAGGAACAGATGCGGCGCGTTTAGGTTTTCATAACGATTGTTTTCTTTCTTCGCCGAATGATTATGGCACTTATGATGATTACGGAAATTCATCATCGCCGCATACAGATGCGTATTCAATTTTGCATGCTTATGCGGCAGCAGATGGAAAATATACAGTGGTTGGCGGCGAAACATGCGATGATACCTACAGCCCCGAAAACGATTGTGAAAACAGCGGCAAAGCGCAAACAGAAATGCGCAACATGCATTATAGTTTTTTAAACTGTGCTTATAATAATGACGTGAATGATGATTGGCAAACAGGTGGCTGCATGGATGCGATTAAAAGAAACTTAGGTTACAGGTTTGTTTTGCGTAATGCAATCTTTCCAAAAGACGCAGTTAAAGCCGGTATGCAACTGGCGTTTACATTAAATGTTGAAAATGTTGGTTATGCTTCGCCAT
>JBDUBY010000430.1:0-4330 GCA_040003735.1 Parafilimonas sp. | reverse complement strand
TTATTGTATCGCCAACCCTTACTTCTTTTGCATTTTTTATACCTGTGATAATGTATCCAACATCACCGGTTTCTACTAAACTCTTTGGTTTCAACCCTAATTTTAAAGTACCTACTTCAGCAGCCTGGTAAGTTTCTCCAGTTGAAATAATTTTTATGATTTCATCTTTTTTTACAGACCCGTTAAATACACGGAAATAGGCAATAATGCCGCGAAAGCTATTAAATACACTGTCAAAAATTAAAGCCTGCAAAGGTGCTTGCGGATTACCTTTTGGCGCAGGAATTCGTTTTATAATTGCATCTAAAATTTCTTCAACACCAATACCGTTTTTTGCACTGGCTAAAAGAATTTCATCTTCTTTGCAACCAATTAATTCCATCACCTGGTCTTTCACTTCGGCAATCATTGCGCCGTCCATATCAATTTTATTAATAACAGGAATTATCTCCAGGTCATTATCAATTGCCAGGTACAAATTGCTGATGGTTTGCGCCTGTATGCCCTGTGTGGCATCAACCAATAATAATGCACCCTCACATGCTGCCAAAGCGCGGCTCACTTCATAACTAAAATCAACGTGACCGGGCGTATCAATTAAATTAAAAATATATTTTTCGCCATTATGAACATAATCCATTTGAATGGCGTGACTTTTAATTGTAATCCCTTTTTCGCGTTCCAGGTCCATATCATCCAGTACCTGGCTCATCATGTCTCTCTCGTTAATAGTATGCGTAAATTCCAATAAACGATCTGCCAATGTGCTCTTTCCGTGGTCAATATGCGCAATAATGCAGAAATTCCTGATCTCCTTCATAAGCGGCAAAGATAATGTTGCGTTACTGATTATTTTTTGATTGAAATTTAATGCGTCTAATCTTGCTGAAATGAAATAGAAATAACATTTAATCAGCATTTCTTTTTAAAAGGGAAAGCAGGATTTTATAATCATTTCTTTCCCACCTTACAAACTCAACCCAGCTTATTGAGTAATCTTTATAAAATTGAAATAAAAGATAGATAAGATCTATAAGATAGCTCAAGGTGCTAACGATTGCTGCGGCAATTATCCCGTAAGGCAATACAAAAAAATAATCGCCCAAAAGCATTACGGTTAGAGCTATAATAGCGCTGTACAAATTTACTTTTACATTGCCTTTGCCCGAAAAATATGCAGATAATAATGCTGATACGCTTAATGTAAAAATGCCCGGAATAATAATTAACATTGGCACCTGCATCTTATTAAAACTTTCTCCGAAAATGCCTACAAATAGTTTGTTGCCGATTAATGCTGTTACTATAAATGCAACAAGATATAGTTGTGAAAATAATCTGGCCATTACAATTATGGCGTTATTAATTTTCATCCTGTCAACACCGCCGGTTGCAGTTTTAGGAAACACTACGCTTGCAATTATTTGCGGAACTAATAAGAATAACTGGCCGAGTTTAGAAACCTGGATATAATTTCCAAGATCTGCGGCAGTGCTTGCATGACTTAAGTTCACGAAGAAATAATCAATTTTATATACCATGAAAAAAAGTATGTTGGCGCCAAACGCAGTTGCTGCATAACGAATAAATTTTTTAGACTGCATTCTATCAGGAAAGCCAAAAGCACTTTCATTTTTATATTGAAATATATATGCAAAAAAAACGCACAAACCACCTGCTAAAAAAGTAGCGAAATACAATAATGTTATCCATTCAATTTGCGTTGTGCTTTTTACAGCAGACTTATTTGGTATGATTAAAACAAATAAAATATTTACTGCTGCCAGTAAAAAATTGGGAAGAAAATATTTTTCTTTTGTATAAAAAATGGCCACTGAAAAGTTAGTGAGCAATTGCCCAAAAACATACAAAAAGCCAAACATGCAATACCATTTATATGAGAATTGCTCAGGCTGTTTATCAAATAGAAAATATACATAAACAAGACCGATCATTATAATGCCCGCAATTAAACTCCAGGTTGCGCCAACACTTATAAGTTTATTTCTTTCAATAACATTTGCTGAAGCAAAATATATTATGCCGGCTTCGCCGCCAAGGCCCAAAGCCACTTGCATAAAAGAAAAAATAACTGTTACAAAATATAGAAGTCCTGTTTGGGCAGCCTGCAGGTAGCGGGATAAAAAAATGTTTACAAGCAAAACGGAAAAAAAATAAAAACCACGCCAGGTAATACTTTGCGTGAGTAATTTTTTAAATCCCATTTTGTTGTATTATTTCAGGCTCTTTATAATAGCAATAAATTCATCTGCAATAAGTGAAGCGCCGCCAACAAGTCCGCCATCAACATCAGGTTGAGAAAATATTTCATTTGCGTTAGATGCTTTCACACTTCCGCCGTATAAAATGCTGATGTTGCCGGCAACATCTTTTCCATACTTATCAGCAAGCACTTTTCTTAAATGCGCATGCATTTCCTGCGCCTGCAAACTGGTCGCAGTTTTTCCTGTTCCGATTGCCCAAATTGGTTCGTATGCAATTACAATTTTTTGCATGTCTTCTGCAGAAAAATGAAACAAAGATTCTTCAAGTTGTTTCGCAACAAATTCATTTTGCGTTTGTGCATCACGAATACTTAATGTTTCGCCACAACAAAAAATTGGTGTTATGTTATACTCAAGTGCAATGTTTAATTTGGCTGCTAAAAATGCGTTGCTTTCTTCAAAATATTCCCGGCGTTCCGAGTGCCCAATCACAACATATTTTATATTGAGTGATTGCAATATTTCAACTGAAGTTTCCCCTGTAAATGCACCAGATTTTTTGCTGTAACAATTCTGCGCAGCAATAGCATAATTTTCTTTATTATTTATTTTTTGTTGCGCCATTTGCAAGTAAGGAAAAGGCACAGCAAACACTGCAAACTGATCTGTATTTAATTTTATTTCTGCAGATAAAATATCATTCAATAAAGCTTCAGCTTTATCAATAGTTAAATTCATTTTCCAGTTTGCTGCGGCAATTTGTTTTCTCATATAATTTTTTTGTAACCGGCTTTTGTACTTTGTGGCATCACGGTTGTGTCACTCACTTGTACATCCTGTTTTTTATGCATCAATTTGATTGCGTTCAAAAATATACTTTAACACAGAAATTTCAGCGGAAGAAAATTCAAGCCCTTTCATTTTTTTCCAGTTGCTGATATGCTCAACTGCTTTTTCAAATTTGTAATTAAAAGAATCATTTATTCCCCAGCTAAGATCTTTAATAAATTTTGGCGTTAATCCTTCACCAAAAACATTGCAGCAAATACCAATAACAGTTCCTGAGTTAATAGAAGTATTTATTGCAGTACGGCTATAATCGCCCATAACCATTCCGCATTTTTTACCAACAACAATCTTTTCGCCTGATGCTTTGTGCCACATGCTAATTTCCTTGCCCGAATTTTTCACGTTGCTGTTGCTTGTGCCTGCACCAAGATTACACCACGAGCCAATAACCGCATCGCCCAAATAACCATCATGGGCTTTGTTGCTGTAAGATTGAAGCACACTATTTTTTATTTCTCCGCCCACCGTGCAAAAGGGGCCAACAGTTGTTGCACCATAAATTTTTGCATTCATTTTTACGGTTGCGTTTTCGCAAATAGCAACTGGCCCGCGCAGTGCAGCGCCTTCCATTATTATTGCATTTTTGCCAATAAAAATTGGCCCGGTTGAAGCATTAAGAATACAATGTTCAACACTTGCGCCTTCTTCAATTATTATATTTTCAGGCTGAATTATTTTGTTGGTTTCAGAAATTTTTTGTGTTGTACTTCTTGCAAACAATAATAAAAAATCTTTGCGCAGTTGTTCATCATTCCATAAAAAAACCTGCCATGGAAATTGAAAACGTATTGCAGTATCAGTAACAGAAACTTTTTCAAAATAGCTTTCTGTAGTGTTTATGCTGAAATCATTTATAATGTTCCAAGTTCTGCCAGCGATCAAACCCATATCATCATATAAAGCCTCACCTGTTTGCAAAGAAAGCACCTGCGAACGCAATATGTCTTCATCTTTCAGCGAGGCATCGATAAACAAATATTCATCTTCAGGAATTGGTTCATACAATTCGGAAAGATGTTTTTGAGTATAAATAAAAACAGGCAAACCGCTTATTGCTTCCCATCTTTCTTTAATAGAAAAAATGCCGCAGCGCAAATCTGCGACCGCTTTTGTTTGAGTAAGCGGGTATAAATTTTGCTTTGCATTTGTATCAAATAAAATAATTACCATGATTGTAAAGATATTGTTGAAAAAAAGAGAATGAAAAATATTATATGTTGTTTGCCTTACATTTACCGCGTTATAAAGCAATAAAG
>JBDUBY010000089.1:0-4339 GCA_040003735.1 Parafilimonas sp. | reverse complement strand
AAAAATATAAACATGAAAAAAACAAATCTTACCATTTTAATAGTTGCTGTAATAGCTGCTATAAATTTTATAGCCTGTAAAAAAGATTCAAACAATCCGCAGCCATTTGTTTTTTATAGTGTAAGTGTAGATGGGGCAACGGTTACTTTTACCAACGAATCGAAGGGCGCAAAAACGTATGAATGGGATTTTGGTGATGGCGCAACATCAACAGACGAAAGCCCTACACACACTTATCCCGGCAAAGGAAAATATGTTCCAACATTATATGCAACCGCTGCGGATGGTGTAAAAGCAGAAGCATCAACCGTATTGCAGATTGCAAAAACTTCTTCGGTTAAATTGGATGATCATTCTCTTTCAGACTGGGATACCATTACGCATAATGTAATTGTAGGCGGGCCAAATTCAGGCAACTTTATTAAAGCTAAATTTGATTACGATGGCAATTATGTGTACATCTATTTTGAACAAAATACAAAAAAAGATGATGGCGATATTTATGATTTATATATAGATGCCGATAATGATATTACCACAGGATTATTAACAGGCGATATACCTAACGGCGCCTACGATGTTTTGCTGGAAGGAACTATTTTTGATGAGTGGCTCGACCCTTATTATTTTATAGGTGCAGACCAGGGTAATTTTGGCAATTATACGCCTCAAAGTATAAACGAGTTTTATAAAATTGGCGATGTTGAACAGGATGGCAGCGTACAAAAGTTTGAATTTTCCCTCAGCAGAAGCAAGATAAAAGGATTAACAGGCAAAGGTCTGAAAATCGGCATACAGGTTTTTACAAATGATTTTGGAGCATTGATTGGCTATTCGCCTGATTTGGGAAGCGATGCTTTTTATTTAGATATGAGTGAGTAAAAGATTGTTTAATTATTTACCAAAATTTTCTACGGGAAAAACTAAATACAAAAACGTTTTCGTCATGCCCGGCTACGACCGGGCATCTGCTATTAAAATTTAAAGCTTTTGCATTAAACTTAACTTCCACATAATTGAAAAACAGGTTCCCGCCTTCGCGGGAATGCCGCCTCAAATTCTAAAGTACATCATGAAAAACAAACTTGTGTTTACTTCAATACTTATATTTCTGTCTGCAATTTTATTTTCGCATTGCAGCAAGTTTGATAATCCCGCAATATATACGCCACCTGCAACCGATACAATTTCTTACGTTGAAAGTGATGCTGATTTTGCAAATCCGGAACGTGGCTTTTATCGCGTAGCAGAAACAAATGCAAACAACTACGAGCCGCTTGATGTTGAAAAAATGAAAACATGGAGAACATTACAACAAGCAGATGATGGAAATTATAAAGTATATAGCACACTTGTTTTTCGCGATATAGTTTTTAAAGGATATAATCATCAACATTTAACATCAGAAGTGCTGAATAATATAAGTGATGATTGTAAAGCTGCGCGTGAAGCAGGCATGAAGTTAATTATCCGCGTTTGCTATACTGTAACACCACAAAGTGGTGCTTGTCCCGAAGGTTTTATATGCCCAAAATATGGCGATGCGCCAAAAGATATTGTATTAAACCACATTGCACAATTGAAACCGTTGTTGCAGGAGAATACGGATGTGATCGCCTGTTTACAAATGGGTTTTGTGGGCATGTGGGGCGAGAATTATTACAGTGATTATTTTGGCGATCCATCATCAAACGGTAAAGGAAAATTAAACGATAAAAACTGGAGCGATAAAAATGAAGTGTTGAAAGCTTTGCTGGATGCATTGCCGCAAAGCAGAATGATACAGGTGCGAACACCGCAAATGAAACAGCGTTATATATATGGTGTTGATGCGCCAACATCTTCAGCGCCATTAAAAGATGCAGACGCTTTTACAGAAACAGATGCTGCACGCATCGGTTTTCATAACGATTGTTTTCTTTCTTCACCCAACGATTATGGAACCTATGATGATTATGGAAATTCATTATCACCGCATACAGATGCATATTCCATTTTACATGCGTATGCTTCTGCTGATGGAAAATATACAGTTGTTGGGGGTGAAACCTGCGATGATACGTACAGCCCTGAAAATGATTGCGAGAATGCCGGCAAAGCGCAAACAGAAATGCGAAACATGCATTATAGTTTTTTAAATTGTGCGTATAATAATGATGTGAACGATGATTGGCAAACAGGCGGCTGCATGGATGCTATAAAAAAGAATTTAGGATACAGGTTTGTATTGCATAATGCAGTGTTTCCAAAAGACGCAATTAAAGGCGGTATGCAACTGGCGTTTACATTAAATGTTGAAAATGTTGGTTATGCTTCGCCATATAATCCCAGGCCAGTTCAATTAATTATGCGCAACAAAAACACAGGTGAAGATTTTGTTTTTGATATTGATACTGATGTTCGCAAATGGTATTCAGGTGCGCAATCTATTTCAATAAAAATTATTACGAAAACTGAGATGCATCCCGGAGATTACGATTTATTTTTAAATATGCCCGATGCATCAACTTCTTTATCATCAAAGTCAGAATATTCAATTCGATTTGCAAACGAAGATGTTTGGGATGCAACAACAGGATACAATAATCTTCATTCACCTATAACGTTGAAATAATTCTTTCTTAATTTCTTTTCTAA
The DNA here is from genome assembly GCA_040003735.1 of Parafilimonas sp. Lineage (GTDB taxonomy): Bacteria > Bacteroidota > Bacteroidia > Chitinophagales > Chitinophagaceae > Parafilimonas. The sequence continues at coordinate 1,702 of JBDUBY010000089.1, read as the reverse complement.
GTCATGCAATTGTCATGTTTGTTAGATAAGATTTAAATCATCTTCTGCAACTTTATTTTTTGCTCACCTTTGCGCAAATTTTAATGCCTGGATATCTATCAACATAAAACGCAAACAAAAGAAACACGCGGCAAGTGGATTGATTTTATTTATAATCTTCAAGATAAAATATGTGCAGCATTAGAAGACGTTGATGGCAAATCAAAGTTTACAGAAGATGAATGGCAACGCGCAGAAGGTAAAGGCGGCGGCGGTTTAACCCGCGTAATTCAAAACGGAAATGTATTTGAAAAGGGCGGCGTAAATACGTCTGTTGTATATGGAAAAGTTACACGAAAAATGCGCGAAGTATTGCATATTCCTTTATCATCTTCAGAAGAAACGTGGTTTGCTGCAGGTATAAGTTCTGTCATTCATCCATTAAATCCTTTTGTGCCAACCATACATTTTAATTACCGCATGTTTGAGTTGTATGATAGAGATGGGATGCTTGCTGATCGCTGGTTTGGTGGCGGCACAGATCTTACGCCATATTATTTATTTGAAGAAGATGCAAAACATTTTCATCAAACCTATAAAAATGTATGTGATGAGTTTGATGAAAAATTATACCCTTTATTCAAACATGATTGCGATGAATATTTTGTGAACACACATCGCAATAATGAACGCAGAGGTATTGGCGGAATTTTTTATGATCATAAAAAAGATGATGAAAATCATCACGTAAATTTTTGGGTTGAATTAGCACAAGCGTGCGGCAATGCATTTATTGATGCATATATTCCTATCGTTCAAAAAAGAAAGAATATTTCTTACAATAATGATCATAAGCGTTGGCAGGAAATAAGAAGAGGACGTTATGTTGAGTTTAATTTAATTCATGATAAAGGCACTTTATTTGGTTTAAAAACAAGCGGCAGAACAGAAAGTATTTTAATGAGCTTGCCACCAACAGTAAGATTTGAATATAATTATCAGCCGCAACCGGGAAGTGAAGAAGATAAATTGTTGCAGGTTTGTTTGCAGCCGGAAGATTGGGTAACTCAATCTTAAACAAAGAGGTTTGAGCAATTATAAATAAATTTGTAAAAAGATTTTTATATGGAACTAATTGAAAAAAAGAAGGTGTTATTGCACCTGATTGAAGATGCGGATGAAAAACTTACCGGTTTACTTCTTGTTTTAGCTGATGAATATAATGCTGCAACACAAAACTATACAAAAGAAGAATTAGATTTTTTTGAGAAAAGAAGAAATACTTTTTTCAGTAATAAAACCGGCGCTACGGTTGAAGAAGCTCATAACAGAATTCGTAGCAACTATCAAAATGGATTATAACGTTATTATATCCATTGATGCAGAAAACGATACTAATGAAGCTTATACTTTTTATGAGAAAAAGCAACAAGGATTAGGTGAACGTTTTTTACAAGAGCTATCTATCTTCTATAATAAAATACAACAGCATCCAACTCATTATTAGTTTGTGTCAAATGCAAAAACTATTCGTTCAATTTCTTTGAAAACATTTCCTTATCAGATTATTTATGAAATAGAAGAAGATAAATTATACGTTTTTGCTATTCATCATTTCCGTCAAAATCCAAGTCAATTTTTAAAGCGATCATAATGAAATTACAGCGCAGAAATCGCATATTAAGAGTAAACAGTTCAATAAGAAGTTTAGTTGCAGAAACAG
>JBDUBY010000379.1:0-14757 GCA_040003735.1 Parafilimonas sp. | reverse complement strand
TATCTAAAAGCAAATGGGCTGCAAATGTGAGGCTTTTTTCAGAATTTTCCAACTTAGCAGCTTCGCCAAGATAATAAGCGCCAATTTCGTCGTGATGTAAAGTATCAGACCAATAAGAAGCAAGCTGATGGTAAACATGGATTTGCTGGTTGTGAACATCACCTCTTACAACACTGTTCTCCAGTTGAGTTAACGTTTGCACCTGCTGAGTATCAACAGTTGTTTTATATTTAGCAATAACTTGTTCTGTTGTTAATGCTGCAGAAACTCCCGCTTCTTGTGAAGCCGGAACTGGCTTTTTAGGAGCAACTGTATTCCCAAAAAAATATAATCCAACAAGTAGTACAACACCTGCTGCAGCTAAAATCCATTGTTGTTTATGCACAAATAATTATTAAGCAGCAAATCTACTGCACAGTCTGCATTTGCTTTACTTCATTCACAAATTCTTTAGAAGGCTTAAATGCCGGAATGTAATGCTCGGGAATGTGAACCGCAATATTCTTTTTGATATTACGACCAATTTTAGCAGCTCGTTTTTTGGTGATAAAGCTTCCAAAGCCCCTGATATAAATGTTTTCTCCCTTGGCAATATTCCCTTTAATTTCTTTGATCAAAGTTTCTACAGTTACCAGCACATCAACTTTTGGGATGCCAGTTTTATCTGATATGTTATTGATAAGATCAGATTTGCGCATGGTGTGTTTGTTTTAAGATGATTGTAAAGCAAGCCTAAATGTAAAACAATTCAATTACAAAAGAAAAGCAAATCAAAATAAAAAAAATATTTTAAAAGTTTGCGCATATAGTATGGGGTGATTCTGTAATAATGAAAATAAAAAACTAAAAAATGAAAACGCTTATAATGATATTGCAAATGATTAAATGCCATGCGTTACCTTTGCGCCTTCAAAAAATTTAAGCAACTAATGATAAGTGCAAGAAATATAACGCTGGCCTACGGAAAGCGTATTTTATTTGATGAAGTAAACCTGAGTTTCATTAAAGGAAATTGTTATGGTATTATTGGTGCAAACGGTGCAGGAAAATCTACGTTTTTAAAAATTCTTAGTGGTGAGATTGAACCTAATAAAGGCGTTGTTGAAATTACACCGGGCGAACGCCTGGCTGTGCTAAACCAAAACCAATTTGAGTTTGATAACCAAACGGTTTTAAATACAGTATTGATGGGCCATGCAAAACTTTGGAAGATGATGCATGAACGCGAAACAATTTATGCTAAAGCAGATTTTGACGAAGAAGATGGAATGCGCGCCGCAGAACTGGAAGCTGATTTTGGCGAAATGGGTGGCTATGAAGCAGAGAGCAACGCAGCAAGTTTATTAAGCAGCTTGGGCGTAATTGAAGAATATCATAGCAGCCTGATGCAGGATATTCCAGGTAATTTAAAATTGCGTGTATTACTTGCGCAGGCATTATTTGGTAATCCTGATATTTTATTGTTGGATGAACCTACGAATGGTTTGGATATAGAAACTATTGGATGGCTTGAAAATTTTTTAGCAGATTATCAAAATATTGTTTTGGTAGTTAGTCATGATCGTCACTTTTTGGATGCTGTGTGTACACATGTTGCAGATGTTGACCGCCAGAAAATAAAAATTTTTACAGGCAATTACACTTTCTGGTACGAAAGCTCCCAATTAATGAGCCGCCAGATAAATGATAAGAATAAAAAGACTGAAGAAAAACGTGCTGCATTGCTTGAATTTATTGCACGCTTTTCTGCGAATGCATCAAAAAGCAAGCAGGCAACTTCAAGAAAAAAAGCCCTTGAAAAATTAACCATTGAAGACATCCGGCCAAGCAACCGCCGTTATCCGGGCATTATTTTTCAACCATTGCGTGAAGTTGGAAACCAGATTTTAAACGTTGAAAATTTAAGTAAAAACATTGATGGCAGAAAACTTTTTAATAAAGTAAGTTTCAGTATAAACAAAGGAGAAAAAATTGCACTCTTAAGTAAGGATGCACTTGCCGTAACTAACTTTTTTGAAATTATAAATGGTATTGACAAGCCTGATACCGGAAAATTTGAATGGGGAACAACTATAACCAAAGCTTATTTGCCTTTGGAAAATAATGAATTTTTTATAGAAGGCCTAACATTAATTGACTGGCTGCGTCAATACGTTCCACCGCATGTATTAGAAGCTGACGAACCTTTTTTAAGAGGTTTTTTAGGCAAGATGTTATTTAGCGGTGATGATATTTTAAAGAAGACAAATGTTTTAAGCGGTGGCGAAAAAGTGCGTTGCATGATCAGCCGTATGATGTTGCAAAATCCGAATTTAATTGTACTTGATCAACCAACAAATCATCTTGATCTTGAAAGTATACAGGCATTCAATGAAGGCTGTCAAACATTTTCGGGCATTGTACTACTTACATCGCATGATCATACATTTATGCAAACAGTTGCAAACCGTGTTATTGAATTAACACCAAACGGAATGATTGACAGGTTGATGAATTTTGACGAATACATGAACGATGAAAGGGTACATTCTTTAAGAGAAGAAATGTATCAATAAAATGATCATAATAGAAGGAAACCGCTCACAATGCAAGCGGTTTTTTACTTATATGCCTCGTTGAAAAAAGCTTTATTCTTTTATAAATCGTAAAGCGGTTTTCAGGTTATCAACAAAGTCTGGCATAACTGAAAAATTATTTCCGTTTGTATTAATAAAAAGCTGTTCCTTTTCCATCGACACTTCCATTTGAGATTAGTCTTGGTCAAATGTTTTGTGCTTTTAAATTAAAAGAAGTTGTAGTTAAAGCTAAGATAATAAAGCCTTATACAATGGTGATCCGATGAGCGGATTGACTCCGCCAATCTTACCAACAATTCTACGGGAAGAATTTTTAGCTGGACGGAACAACAATTTATAGATCGCTTTCACAAAGGAAAATTATTTGATAAAAGCGAAATGCTATGAATTGTTATAAACGCATGAATGATGATGAATTGAAAGCGATATATAAATTTTTTAAAAACCGTACCGTTGCGAAACAACTATATAACATCGAAATAATTTCACGAAAAATAGAGTAACAAACAGCCACTTTGAAAGCTAACGTTTGTTATCTGAATTTTTTTTAAAAAAACTGAAAAATAAACGTATACGGCACAATAATTGCTCCAAATCCGCGAAAATTTACTGAGGAGAAAATTGCACTTAACAAGAAATATTGATCCGTAATTATTCTTGTTCCAGCTTTTAATTATGATTGTTTTATGTTGATTGAACTTAAAGTTTTGAACCTCCGCAGGTAATTTTTGTCTTAATTTTTATTATTTAAAGTTATTCCATGTTACACCGTAAAGTAAGTCTTTATGCACTGCTGCTTATTGCCTTTGCCGCATGTTCCAAGCAAGATGTGTTGCCAGTACAAACGCTTTCCACAACAAGTGTTACAGCAAATTCAACGCTACAACTTCCGCTTACAAAAAGAACACTGTTTGGCTTGTCTGAAGAAGATACTGAGGTTAACGGGCTTAAGGCCGACATGAGCACCGCAGGCGTTAATGTTTTAAGGCAAAGTATATATCTTTCTGAAAAAACCGTGAACAAAACAATTGATAATTATTTATCTGAAGGGTACAATGTTCAAATTATTATATGCTGGTATGATTCAATAAACGGGAACCGCGGGTTTCCAAAAAATCTAAACCTTGTAAAATCGCAGGCTGAAGCTTTTTTCCAGCATTATGCAAGCTACAAAAGCCAGATACCATTTGTTGCAATTGAAAACGAATGGGATTACCAGGTTCAGCATGGATCTAATCTGCAAGATTATCTAAACGAACTTTCAACTATAACTTCGGTTGGCCACGAGTACGGTTTTAAAATCGCCGACGGCGGAATAACTTCAGGCGCATTGCAGCGGTGGACGTATTCTCAACTTACAGACACAGCGCAAGAGCAATGGAAGAATAAATATTATGTTGGATTGAATAACGATTATGATGCATTGATGAACATTGTAAACACATACATCGCATCTGCAAAAAAAATAAATTTTGATTATAGCAACGTGCATTGGTATAATACTATGCGATGCGGCAATGGTTTCTCAACGGCCATGCGCACGTTTATGAACGCTTGTAATAAGCAAGTGCCTGTATGCAATGAGTTTGGCATAAGAACAAGTTCATTATCGTTATTTACACAAACAGATGATGAAATAAAACGCAACGCATTATATGCAATTGCTTACAGCGGATCAAATATCAAGGGCAAAGCAATTAAACTTACTGAGGCAATGTTGCAGGAGTTGAAGTAAATTAATTGAAGAGCTTATAAGCTACAAGTCTTTTAAAATCGAGATTGATTTATTTAAGTTTTGAATGATAGTAATCATCTTTAGCTTCCAATATTTTTTTCCATTGCCGCTGATGACTATCCTGCCATTTTTTATCAGGATGAACAGACCAGTTTACTTTCTGTAATTGCTGTTGAATAAAATCCCTTTGTTCTGGATGAACGTATAATGGATGCTGATAAAACCATTTTTTATCTTTAATAAGCACCTGCCAAAAATCATTAAATAATTCATACTGCGTTTCGAAAGTTTTTATTTCATCCCTGGCATTATCATAAGTGCTGTGATTGTATAAAAAAGAAATTTTACCCGCATCATCTTTTATTTTATAAAGACTTCCTCCACTTTCTTCTGAACTAATATCAAAATATAATTGCTTTTCCATTTTACAGAATTTATCTAACAAAAAAGAAAAATGTGCATACTGATATTACACAGTAAACTCATCTTTATGATTATAATGAAACACATTTGTGAATTCGCCAATAATGGCTCTTGCATTTTTAAAATTGAGTCTTTCCAATTTAAGTGCAGCTATGTCTTCAGCAAAAACTTTTCTATACATCGGGTGCATTGTTCCGCCAGTAACACCAGCTGGTTTTAAAGGATCGTATTGAAACGTTGCATCCACCAATGTTCCCCGTGGATACATAATTGGAGGAATTCCTTTGCCTCTGTAATCAAGATCAACAGGATGATGAAGACCAAGTGTGTGACCATATTCATGAGCAGCAGTTGTAGAACCTGTATATAAATTCTCCAGTTTAAAATAACCGCTGTTACAACCTATATCATCAACAAAAGAAATATTTCCATTTGCATATTCTTCAATCCTGAAATAATTGTTATGTGGATTGGTGTTGCTTAATATTTCCATTTCATCAATAGAATTATTTAATGCCGCCGTGATTTGAAAGCTTACAAAAAATGAATTTCCTTTTATTTGTATCGTTCCTTTCGGTTCATTCCACATGGTTTCAATTTCTGCTCTTATTGATTCGGTGACTGCTTCATCAGCCGCATCTCCGTAAGTAATAATATGAGAATAAATAGTAATTCTGCGCTTATCAATATTTATTTCAGCTTCACCCATTTTATTTTTTTGGAGCATGAAATAACAGAATAATATCAACACAAATGTTGTTTAAATTAAAAAAAAGCTTTCAAAACTGAAAGCCTTTTAATTTAAACTGCTGCTTAATTAATTTACAGGTATATCCTGCGGTTGTATTTCTGCTCCGGGAATAATTGGCAAGCTTACCTGCAAAACGCCATCTGTATAACTTGCTTTTATGTTCGATGTATCAATGCTTTCATTAATAGTAAATGTTCTTTCAAAACCACCACGGCTGTATTCTTTTTTAATCCATTCAGGACTTTTAAAATCTTCCGGCGGCGCATAAGAAATTGTAAGTTCATTGCCTTTTGATTTTACACTGAAATTCTCTTTAATTCTTCCGGGCGCAAAAACCATCAGCTCAAAACTGTTCTCTGTTTTATACACATTTACCGGGGCACGAAAATGTGATTGCATAAATGGATGATTTCGCCTTCCGTAAGCGGCGCCATGTGGCGCAAATGATTGTCTGTTGTACATAAATTGTTCTTTTGTTTTATTCTTATTTAATAATTACTGTTTGTTGAATCAATTCTTTGTTGCTTTTCGTCATTATATTTTTTGCCATCGCGATAACGCTCATTATACCTGCTATTGCAATTATTATGATAACGATTGTAAAATGGATAATGCTCATTGTAATATCCTGACTTACCAAATGCTACATTCAAACTTATAATTGTAACTACAGTTGATATCACACCAATAAAAAATAAATTTCCTCTTCTCATTTTTTATAAATTTTATGTTGAATGATTTATTCTGTTACAGAATTTGTTGCGAATAACTCGCTCTCCATTTTTTTAATGAAAGTTTTGCGCTGTTCATCACTCATGCTTCGCCAGCGTTGTGTGTATGATGGATTCCAAAAATGCTGATAGCCATTATAATTGCTGTTCCAACTACATCTTCTCCGTCGGCCCCATGCAAAGAATCTTATGATAAAAAATATCAAAAAGAAAATAAAAAAGAATCTAAATGGAAATGGTATAAAAAATATTGCTGCACCTGAAACCACACCAATTAATATAGCCTTTAAAACTTGCGTCGTCTTCATAAATTATCTTTTTAAGTGAATACTTAATTAAGAAGACGAACGCGAAAAGAAATTACTTTAAGATATAAAAATTGAGGATTTTTATTTATTCTTCTTCAGGGCGTCTGCAACGTTTCTTCCATCCTTCGCGAAATTTCATACGTTCTTCATCACTCATATTCATCCATTTTTGCCTCCATTCGGTACCGCGGCCACGCCACATGCCGGGACTGTGATTTCTTCTTCTAAATCCAAAAAATAATATTCTGCATAAAACCAATAATGCAACTGCCTGCCAGTAAGAAATTTTTCCTGTATTTAATACGGGTGGAAAAATAAAATTCCATAACAGCATTACAATAAAGCCAAATAGAAAAACTGCTGCGATTATGATAAAAGGCAGTTCGAAGAATATTCTTTTTTTATTACGAGGCATAACACAAAATTTAATAATTTATAAACTCATTATACAAATCTTCAAGTCTTTTACGCAGGTATTGTACTGCATATCTTTTTCTTGAAATAATTGTTTTCAATTTTTTATTTTGCATATCGGCAATTTGCTGCAACGTTTTTTCCTCCAGTTCATTTAAGATAAATACTTCGCGTTGATTTTGCGGTAATTCTTCGAGCGCATCAAACAAAGTTTCCCAAAATAATTGCTGTAATTCTTTTGCATCAGCATTATCTTCGTCAGCCAAAAAAAACTCAGTAATACTTAATCCATTTTCTTCATCAGTATTCTTATAATTATCAAGCCTGTCTTCTTTTTTCTTCCTGTATTTATCCGTTATTTTATTTTTTGCTACACGATGCAGCCAGCCACTCATGCTATTAATTTCTTCAGGTGATGATTGATTGCTTAACTGGTACCAAACATCCTGCAAAATATCTTCTGCATCTTCATTACTGGGCACGCGACTGCGAATAAAAGCAAACAATTGTTTGCTATAAGATTTTATAGTTTGTATAATATTATTTTTCTGTGCGGCCATATCAGCCATGCCTGTAATTTGTAGTGAAGACGACCAGCAAATAAATTTACTTTAAATAAAAGTGTACAATTTTTTTTATAATAGAATATACAGCGCATGTTAATATAAGGCTGCGATAACTTGCATAGTTTTGATTTAATCTCTATTTTAAAAACAAGTTCATGTGTTACTTTGTTCGTAATATGATAAAAACGAAATTTTGCTTCTGTATTTGCTTATCAGCTTTTTTAATACTATCCAATTGTGTACACGCGCAATCGAAACCAATTCCGAACACGTTTCCTGTTTTTAATTTAAAGCTTACGGATTCAAGTATTTTTAAATCCGCATCCATTAAAAAGGGCAAACCGGCAATGGTAATTTATTTTTCACCAACATGCGATCATTGCCAGATTTTTATCAGCGAGCTATTAAAAAATATGCAGAGTTTTAAAAACTATAAGATCATTTTAGTTACGTATGTTGATATATCCGAAGTAAAGAAATTTGAAGAAGATTATCATTTAAAAGATTATAAAAATGTTATTGCAGGCACTGAAGGAGCCGATTTTATTGTAAGGTATTTTTATAATGTTTCTACGTTTCCTTTTACTGCATTATATAATAAAAACCTAAATCTCGTGTCAATTTACAGGCAGCCACCAACCATGGAAAAATTAAAAAATTTCTAGGGCTTTCTATTTGCTGCGTTGCAAATTATTTATGCAACTTTGCCTGTTAATGAAAAAAATATTCCTTTCAATAGTTTTCATAATAGTTGTTTTGATTCTTGTGTGTGCTTATATAATTTTTGCGCCGGCCACAGAATTTTCAGGCAAGTCAAAATATTTATTTGTTCGTGATAATGCCACTGCACAATCGCAAATAATTCATGAATTAGATACAGGAATATTTATACGCAGTACAGCAATTTTTAATCTTCTTGCAAAACAGGCAAATGCTTGGCAACATGTTACACCAGGCCGTTTTGAAATAAAAAAAGGAGAAAGTATCTTTTCTATTGTAAGAATGTTGCGCAACAATCATCAAAGCCCGGTAAGATTGGTGATAAATAAACTGCGCATTCGCGAAGATTTGGCAAAAATCATTGGCAAAAATTTCTCAACTGATTCTGCGGGTGCTTTAAATTTTCTTTCAAGCAATGATTCACTTTCTTCTTTAGGTGTTGATACCAATACGTTGATGACATTAATAATTCCGGATACTTATTTTTTGAATTGGAATACATCAACCAAAAAAATTTTAATGCGGCTAAAAGATAACGAAAAAAATTTCTGGGATAAAGATAACCGGAAGCAAAAAGCTGCTGCACTTAATTTAACGCAAAACCAGGTGTACACCTTAGCTTCTATTATAGAAGAAGAAACAAATAAAAATGATGAGAAGGGAAACATTGCAAGCGTGTATATGAACAGGCTTAATACTAACATGAAACTTGCCGCAGACCCAACGATAAAATTTGCATTGAAAAATTTTGCTTTAAAAAGAATTTATTATCAATACCTGGAAACGCCATCGCCTTACAATACATATTTATATAAAGGCTTGCCGCCCGGCCCAATTTGTACACCATCGCCTGTTACAATAGATGCAGTTTTAAATGCGCCAAAAACAGATTATTTATTTTTTGTTGCGAAAAGCGATTTCAGTGGTTATCATCAATTCACCAGTAATTTTGCTGAACATAAAAAGTACGCAGGTTTATACCAGGAGGCTTTAAATAACGCGATTGCAAAAAAGTTGCAGGATAGTTTAACTAAAACGATACCGCATTGACAAAGCTTGAAAATTTTCTCGCCAATCTTAAACCTGTTGCTTTTTTAACGCATAAAAGCAAAACCACGATATTGCCTGGCTTTCACGGTTTATGTTTATATGATGTAATGAAATCTTTTTTTGGCCAGGTAAGCAGGCTTGGATTAAGAGACAGGGCTTCTGCCATTGCTTTCAATTTTATTATGGCAATTCCGGCAGCAGCAATTTTTCTTTTTACACTTATCCCTTACTTTCCAATTGCAAAGAACATGCAGGACGAGTTGTTTAAGTTTATTGAGGAAGTTTTACCAAACTCTGAATCGCGTGCACTTATAATGACAACAATGCTTGATCTTTTCAATAAGCAGAAAACAGGTTTGTTATCTGTTGGTTTTATACTGGCGCTGTTTTATTCTTCAAATGCAATGCTTGGCATAATACGCACTTTCGATAGGTCGCTAACCGAAAAACGCAAAAAATCTTTTTTGCAAAAAAGATTACGTGCTATAAAATTAACCATTGTATTAATTGTGCTTATTATAGTAACTATACTTCTTTGTATAGGGCAGGGCGCTTTGTTTGCATCCTTTCTGCATTGGGTTGGATTGAGCAGCAAACAAAAAAATTTCTGGACAGATTTGCTGCGCTGGTTAATTGTAGTTACACTATTTTTCTTCGCAGTTGCATATATTTATAAGTATGCGCCCTCTATTCCTAAACGATGGAAATTATGGTCGCCGGGCGCAGTGTTTGCAACATTTCTTATAGTATTAACTACATGGCTTTTTTCAATCTGGGCACAACACTTTTCAAGCTATAACCGCATTTATGGTTCAATAAGCGCATTGCTAATTATTATGTTGCTCATCTTTATAAATTCATTAATGTTATTGATTGGATATGAATTGAACATTAGTATAAATTATTTAAGAGTAAAAGTAGAAGACAAAAAGATTGACGAATCAGCATTAGTACAAAAAAAAGTTGAAAATCCCGAGCCATTTACACGAAACAAAATCAAAAAAAAATAATTATGCCTTCACCAGAACAATTGCTTGATGTTATTAAAACAGGTTACAGTTTTAAAGGAGAAAATGTAAAGCTCGGCGTTGCGATGCTTGATGGTAATGTAGTAGATGGTGCCGATGTTTTTTTGCCACTAAGAACAATGAACCGCCATGGTTTAATTGCTGGTGCAACAGGAACAGGTAAAACAAAAACGCTTCAATTAATAAGTGAATTTTTAAGTGATGCCAGCGTGCCTGTTTTGTTGTTGGATATTAAAGGAGATTTAAGCGGAATTGCTGCTGCCGGAAGCATGAACAACACAATTGATGAACGTTGCAAACTTTTAAATATTATATATCAGCCAACAGCTTTCCCTGCAGAATTTCTTTCTTTAAGTGATGAAAAAGGTGTACGGCTTCGAGCAACAATAAGTGAATTCGGGCCAATATTGTTATCAAAGATTTTGGGATTAAATGATACGCAAGGCGGTCTTGTTTCAATGATTTTTAAATATTGTGATGATAACAAACTGCCTTTGCTAAACCTGCAGGATTTTATAAAAGTTTTGCAATATGCAGGTAACGAAGGCAAAGCTGATATGCAAAAATTATATGGCAACATTTCATCAACATCAACCGGAACTATTTTAAGAAAAGTAATAGAACTGCAGCAACAAGGTGCTGATATATTTTTTGGCGAGCCAAGTTTTGATGATGATGATCTTATGCGTGTAAACGATGATGGTCGCGGCATAATAAATATTTTGCGTGTTACCGATATGCAGAATCATCCAAAATTATTCTCAACTTTTATGTTGCAGTTGCTTGCAGAATTATATGCAACTTCTGCTGAAGAAGGTGATGCTGATAAACCTAAGCTTGTATTATTTATTGATGAAGCACATCTTTTGTTTGATGAAGCATCAAGCGCTTTATTGCAACAAATTGAAAGCGTTATAAAACTCATCCGTTCAAAAGGAATTGGTATTTTCTTTTGCACACAAAATCCGCAGGATATTCCGGCCTCCGTTTTAAGCCAGCTTGGTTTAAAAGTGCAGCATGCTTTGCGCGCTTTTACCGCGGCTGATAGAAAAACAATAAAACAGGCTGCTGAAAATTTTCCTGAAACAGAATTTTATAAAACAGAAAATTTATTAACGCAACTTGGCATTGGCGAAGCGCTGGTAACTTTCTTAAATGAAAAAGGAATTCCAACGCCGCTGGTACATACAATGCTTTGCCCGCCACGCAGCCGCATGGATGTTTTAAGTGATACCGAATTAGATGGTTTGATCAGCAAAAGCAAACTCATTACAAAATATAACCAGTCCATTGATAGCGAAAGTGCTTACGAAATATTAAACGCCAAATTGCAGGAAGCTGCCGATAAAACGCAAGCGCAGCAACAACAAAAACAAGTTCCGTCAAAAGCACAAAAACAAACAAGCATTTTTGATAATCCTGCAATAAAACAAGTTGAGCGAACCGCTGCATCCGTAATTACACGCAGTTTATTAGGCGCTTTAGGATTAGGCGGACGACGTAAAAAATTGTGGTAAAATTTATTTAATCAGCTTTAGTTAAAGTGGCATCGTTCCTTGTGTCACTCCCTTGTACTGTATTTTTTCATGGCAGCAAATCGCCACTAATTACAATATTCAACCTTAATAATACCAATAAAAACAAAGCTTCAATTATATTTGCGGCGATGAGCCTACCGCAAGAAAATCGTTTCCAGACAATCATTTCGCATGCAAAAGAATATGGTTTTGTATTTCCATCCAGCGAAATTTATGATGGACTAAGTGCCGTGTACGATTATGGCCCTTACGGCAGTGAGCTGAAAAAAAATATTCGTGATTACTGGTGGAAAAGCATGACGCAAATGCACGAGAATATCGTGGGCATTGATGCTGCAATTTTTATGCATCCAACAACATGGAAAGCAAGCGGACATGTTGATAATTTCAGCGATCCGATGATTGATAACAAAGACAGCAAGAAACGTTATCGTGTAGATCACTTAATAGAAAATTTTGCAGATGGTCTTAAAGCGGAAGGCAAAGAAACAGAAGCTGCAAAAATACTTGCATCAATGGATGCGTTATTAGCAAAAGATGATTTTGCAGGATTGAAAGACCTGATCATAGAAAATAAAATAAAAGGCCCCGTTAGTGGTTCTTTAAACTGGACAGATATCCGGCAATTCAACCTTATGTTTTCCACGCAAATTGGTTCTGTTGCGGGCGAAGCCGAAACAATTTATTTAAGGCCTGAAACGGCACAGGGAATCTTTGTAAATTTTTTAAATGTTCAAAAAACAGCAAGACTAAAAATTCCTTTTGGTATTGCACAAATTGGAAAAGCTTTTAGAAATGAAATTGTAGCCAGGCAATTCATTTTTAGAATGCGCGAATTTGAGCAGATGGAAATGCAGTTCTTTATTCGCCCCGGCACACAAAAAGAATGGTACGAATACTGGAAAGAAGAAAGATTAAAATGGCATTTGAGTTTAGGTATTCCAAAAGAAAAATATCGCTTTCACGATCATGTAAAACTCGCGCATTATGCTGATGCGGCGTTGGATATCGAATACGAATTTCCTATTGGTTTTAAAGAAGTAGAAGGCATACATTCAAGAACCGATTTCGATTTAAGCCAGCATCAAAAACACAGCAATAAAAAACTTACTTATTTCGATACGGAAATCAACAAACATTATATTCCTTATGTGATTGAAACTTCTATCGGGCTTGACAGAATGTTTCTCCTGATACTTTCTCAAAGCTATGATGAAGAAGTTATTCCTAAAGAGGATGGTAGCAAAGACAGTCGCGTTGTGTTGCGCATTCCTGAAAAAATTGCGCCTATCAAATTAGCTGTGTTGCCATTAATTAAAAAAGATGGTTTGCCTGATATTGCGAGGAACATCATTAAAGATTGCCGGCCTTACTTCAAGTGTTTTTATGAAGAAAAAGATGCGATAGGGAAAAGATATAGAAGGCAAGATGCAATAGGAACACCATTTTGTGTTACGATTGATCACCAAACTAAAGAAGATGGAACGGTAACGTTGCGGTACAGAGATACAATGCAACAGGAAAGAATCCACATGGAAGAAATCAAAAATAAGTTGCTTAAATTATTATTGTTTTAATGTTCATCATTATTATTGTGGTATCTTTTACAAGTAAACCGGCACCATCAAAAATCCGTATACATATCTAGCCCTTTATTAAGATGTAAACATTAACGATGACAATTTTATTTATCAATGATTCCTACTCAATACTAACTGTAATAGGCGTTGCGGTTGTTTCATTTGGTTTAGGCTTGCTTTCTAAAATGGCACTCATCCGAAAACAACGTAAAAGAATTTTAAAGCTGGAAGATGAAATGCTTGCAAATCATGCCCGTATTTTAAACCTGGAAAAAAAAGTAACTGAAAGCCGTAACGATAAAAATGCTGTTCAGCATGATTTCGATATTACTTCTGTTAAGCCAGATCGCGAAGCCAAAATTTCTTAACCATATAATTCAAGATGAATACTTTTTTTATCATAGCCCAACGCTATGATATTTTGTTTTGCATCATCAATCATATTTTTCCATCCGCATAAATAAAAATGAGCTTCGGGCTTTTCATTGTTTAGAATATTTTGATAAACAGCATGCACATAACCGTGTTGTATTGCTTCATTTTCCCGATCTTCTCTTGAGAAAGTTGGTATGTAATGAAAATTATCAACTTCATTACTTAACGCTTTTAATTCATCGCCATATAAACTATCGCATAACTTTCTGCAGCCAAAAATCAGGTAAATATTTTTGTGTTCGATGTTATGCAGTTTTATATAATGCGTCATTGAACGGAACGGCGCAATACCTGTTCCTGTACAAATAAAAAATAAGTCTTTATCAATTATTGGCGGCAATGTAAAAACACCTTGCGGGCCACGCAACTGCACTTCACTTCCAACCGTAATTTCATTAAATAAATAATGCGTGCCTAAACCACCATCTAACAATACAATTACAAGCTCAATAATATTCGTTCCATCAGGATGCGATGCAATAGAATAACTTCTCCAGCGCTTATTTGGTTTTTCATGAATAGGGAGATCAAGTGTTACAAATTGCCCTGGCTTAAAATCAAAATTTTCAACTTCAGGAATCTCAATCCAAAAACGCCATGTTAGTTCTGTAATTTTCTCAATCCTGATGAACTTTCCGGTTCTCCAAGGTTCTGGCATAGCAAAATTTTTGAGTAAGATACAAATTCAATGCATTTAACAAAATGTGTTTATTTATTTTTTAAGATTACACGTTGTAACTTTGCGCTGCGTTTATGAATCTGGGTGAATTGCTGAAAAAATATAAAGAACATCCCCGCCTTTTTTACTTGGCGGACAGGCTTTCTTTTGCCGATACTCAAAAAATATTTCTTAAAAATTTACAGGGCAGCAGCGCAGAATTTGTTTTGGCAGCTTTGTTTGA
>JBDUBY010000459.1:0-4368 GCA_040003735.1 Parafilimonas sp. | reverse complement strand
AATTTTATTCAACCAAACAATTATTTCTTGAGCTTGATATGGACGATCCATCTGTAATGGCAAAAACGATGATGCAGATGAATATGAAAAATGATACAACGCTTAAACAGCTTTTATCATCACAACAATACGATTCTGTTTCTGTAGCATTTAAAAAAATAACAGGCTTGTCAGTTGAAATGATGCAGACAATGAAGCCTGAATTATTGGAAACAATTATTTATCCTTCACTACTTGGTTGCCAGGGCGCTGAAGCATGGGAACAAAAATTTATGCAGATGGCAAAAGCAAATAATATGAAAGTTAACGGGCTTGAAAAGGTAGAAGATCAATTGGCAATATTTGATGAAATCCCTTATGCAACCCAGGCAAAAGCATTTGCAGAAACTATTTTAGATATTGATAGCGTGAAAAAAAGTTTTACTAACATGCTTGATTTATATAAGCAAAAAGATCTGGATGGTTTAAACAAGATGTTGAATGACGAAGATGAATTTTCTGAATACAGTGATTTGCTTTTAAAGAATCGTAATGAAAAATGGATCCCTGAAATAATTGAACAAGCTAAAATAAAACCAACTTTTTTTGCTGTTGGCGCTGCACATCTTGGCAACGATGTTGGTGTAATTAACCTATTAAGAAAACAAGGCTATACAGTAACGCCTATTGCTTATTAATTTTTTATTTTCTGCAACATTGTAGTTTCTATAACAAACTTCTGCGAGCAGATAGCTCTAACATTTCTGCAGCCACGTGTGTGGCATATTTATTGAATTTTAGAAATCGAAAAAAAAATCATCATGAAAAAATTAATGATTATCCTTGGCTTTGTTGCAAGCGCAGCTGTTTTTAGCAGTTGCGGGCCTTCAAGATATACAGCAGAACAACCAGTTGCTCCCGTGTATGAGCGGCCTGCATCGCCCGGCGTTGGTTATGTTTGGGTTGATGGAGATTGGTATTGGAGTGGTGGCAGGTACACTTATCGTAATGGTTACTGGTCACGCCCACGTGGTCATCGCACTTATGCAACCGGTGTATGGGTGCATAGCGGAAAAGGTTATTATTGGAGAAAAGGCCATTGGAGATAACAACGTAATATTTAAGGCTGTTTAAACAGCCTTTTTTTATTTTTTCAATTCCAGAATAAATGTATGCATCGCATCAATATTTATTGTGGATGATGTTTTATATGATGATTGATCCAACACATCAACTGCAAATGAAAAGCCATTTGTACGTTCCGAATATTTTGAAAAATTGACTAATTGTTGTTTATCACTTGTATTCATTACACACATAATAGTTTGATCATTATCATACCTGAAATAAACATACAAACCATCAACAGGAATATATTGCATAAGCTTACCTGTTTTTAATGCAGATGAATTTTTCCTGAAGTTGGCTAATGTTTTTATCAACGTTTGAACAGATTTCTGATCTTCAGTTAAACCTGTTCCTGTAAACGCATTTATTTTATCTCCGCTCCAGCCACCTGGAAAATCCAATCGCACCCAACCATCAGGATTAGTTACACCACCCATCAACACTTCATCGCCATAATACATTTGAGGAACGCCACGTTCAGTTAATAACCACTCAAAACCCATTTTATCTTTTTGCAAATTGCTGTCAACAACAGAATACCAACGGCTCAAATCATGATTATCTAAAAAGATTGCGTTACGTGTTGGATCAACATATAAAAAATCATTGCTTAAAGTTGTGTATAATTTATTCACGCCATTTGTCCAGCCAAAAGGTTCCATTAATGCAGGCTGAATACCATAAAACAAACATTGAAAATCTGTAACACCTTGCAGGTTGCTTTTAAATTTTGTATTGATAGTATTTTGTGCGAAGTAAGCTTCATCCGCTGTTCCATGCACCCACGCTTCACCAAACATTGTGATATGCGGATATTCATCTTCCAGCGCTTTATTGCAACGGTTCATAAAATCAAGATCATTATAAATATAGGTGTCGATGCGCCAGCCATCAACGCCAAATTCTTCAACACAATAAATTGCATGCTGAATTAAAAAATTTGCAACCAATGGATTGGATTGATTAACATCAGGCATTTGTTGTGTAAACCAGCCATCACTCATTTTTTTTGCATCTGAAGATGCTGCATGTGGATCAAATAAAGGTTGTTCACGATAATTTGTTTGCGTGAAAGTTGGCCATTGATGTAGCCAATCTTTTGCAGGCGGATCCTGAACTAAAAAATTATACAAGCCAACATGATTATAGACTGCATCCTGTATCAGTTTCATTCCACGTTTATGCAATTCATCACTCAATTGTAAATAAGATTTTTCGCCGCCAATTCTTGAATCAATTTTATAATGATTAGTGAATGCATAACCATGTTCAGTTCTGTTCGGCATATCATTTTCAAGCACAGGCGTCATCCACAAAGTTGTAACGCCCATGTCTTTTAAATAATCTAAATGATTAATAACACCTTGCAGATCGCCGCCATGTCTTAAGAAAATTGAATCGCGGTTTAATGATTGATCTCTCATGCCTGCAACACGATCATTTGTTGTATCACCGTTGCTGAAACGATCAGGCATTAAAAGATAAATAAAATCAGATGAAGTAACACCTTGCGCATACAAAGTTCCGTTACCTTTTCTTCTTTCTTTAAGTTCATAATTTATATTGATTTTATTTTCACCTGTGCCAAAACTAAAAATGCGTTTACCTGCCTTTGCAGTCTTATCAATCACTAAATCAAAGAAAATGTAGTTGGGATTTTCAACACGTTCAATAAGTTTTAATGTTATGCCATCAGCCAATTTCACTCCTGCTGCAGACATTTTTATCATTGGAATTTTAGCTGCGATATTTTCTGAGCGAATCATCAATTGCAAGTTTGGATTCTTCATTCCAATCCACCAATGCGTTGGATAAACTTCAATTGTTTGTGCTGATGTTGTTATATAAATTGAAAGAAATAATAAAAAGGAAAAAAGTTTTTTTATCACAGCAAGCTTTTTATAAATTAAGTATATCATTAATCAAATTAAATAATATCCACAGGATTTCTTAGCAACTCAATGTCTTCCGAAATTTCTGTTGCAGTTTCTTTATTATCTTCTTTTACAATGAAATTACAGAAGCCTGCAATTACCATAGAAATTCCACCAATAAGCAAAGCATAAACACTTTCATCATTAAAAATATTCTTTACAAAAAAACCTAAAATGGCTGCAGCCAATATTTGTGGAATTACGATAAAGAAATTAAACACGCCCATATAAAAACCCATTTTGTTTGCAGGCAATGCACCTGCAAGAATTGCATATGGCATTGTTAGCGTTGAAGCCCATGCCAAACCAACAAAAATCATTGAGACAAGCAGCATATGGTTATCTTTTACAAAGAAGATAGAGATCAAACCCGCACCACCTAATATTAAACAAATCATGTGCGTAAAACGCCTGCTTATCTTAGCTGCAAGCATTGGTAATAAAAACGCGGCTATTGCGGAAACTCCATTATACACCATAAACATTACTCCAACCCAATCGCCTGCGTCCTGAAAAGATTTTGAAGTGGTGTCTGTTGTTCCATAAACGTTTTGAGCAACGCTGGCAGTGGTATAAATCCACATAGCAAAAAAAGCAAGCCACGTAAAAAATTGCACAACTGCTAACTGCAACATGGTCTTTGGCATCGTTCTAATTCCGCGTACAATTTCAATCAACCCTTTTGATAAACCTTTTGACTTTAATTTTTCTTCTTCCCAGTGTTTAATATTTTCCGGCGGAAATTCTTTCGTGGTAAAAACAGTCCACATTACTGCAGCTAAAAAAATAAATCCACCGATATAAAAAGAATATTTAACTGAATTTGGAATTACACCTGCAGCAGCCGTGTTGCTTATATTAAAAACATTGGTAAAAATATATGGGAGTAACGATGCTATAACAGCACCCAGGCCGATAAAAAATGTTTGCATAGCAAAGCCTGTTGTGCGTTGTGATGCAGGCAATTTATCACCAACAAATGCGCGAAAAGGTTCCATAGAAATATTAATAGAAGCATCTAACATCCAGAGCAAAGTAGCAGCCATCCAAAGCATGGAAGAATTCGGCATAAGAAACAAAGCAAGCGAAGCAATTATAGCACCTGTAAAAAAGAATGGCCGCCGTCTTCCCCAGAAAGGATGCCACGTTCTATCACTTAAATAACCAATTATTGGTTGCACAACAAGACCCGTAAAAGGTGCAGCAATCCAAAGTATCGCGATTTTATCAAGGTCTGCACCAAGCGTTTGAAATATGCGGCTCACGTTTGCGTTTTGTAATGCAAAACCAAACTGAATTCCAAAGAAACCAAAACTCATATTAAATA
>JBDUBY010000409.1:0-14903 GCA_040003735.1 Parafilimonas sp. | reverse complement strand
CCTTATCAGCCTTCTTATAAATCACTCGAGCAAAGAACTGAAATAACGAAGCCAAGTGAGCCTTTGATACGTTATACAGATAATGAACTGAATGAATTCAGGGAATTAATTCAGCGGAAACTTGATGCTGCAAAAAAGGAGCTTGGATATTTACAAGGGTTAATTACGCGCAAAGATGATATGGGTGGAGATGAAAGCGAAAACCGCTACATGACAATGGAAGACGGAAGTATAAGTATGGAAAGAGAACAGCTTAGTCAAATGGCAAGCCGCCAGATTACTTATATTGATCATCTTGAAAAAGCAGTAATAAGAATTGAAAATAAAACTTACGGTATTTGTCGCGTTACCGGAAAACTGATAGACAAAGCGAGATTACGTGCTGTACCACATGCAACTTTAAGTTTAGAAGCTAAACTTGGTTTAGTAAAAGCAGGAGAATAGAAAATCCTATTATAAAATAAAAAAAGCCATCTGATGAGATGGCTTTTTTATTAAGTATATTTTAGAATTTCCATAATATGCCTGCACCAAACAATGATTGCAATTGCATTCTCGGTGCATTTAGATTTGGTCCAAACTGTCTTACATCATCATCATAAATCAAGGTTAAACTATACGTTGCTGAAAGCACTTTTGAAAGCTTTGCAGCAAAAAGATTAGTCATGTAAATATCTACATTCTGCGGGTTGTGCCTGTAATTTGAAAAAAGATCAAGCTTGCCTGTATAAGTAACTACTTTTCCAAGGTTTGCCATATAGCTTATTGATGTGTACGCTCCAAACTGGAAATCACTTTTCTTGCCTTGTTCAACACCGTATAATGTTGATAGAATAGTATCTTTTACAATAATCCATCTTGCTGTGGCTGGCGAAAAAAATATGGAAAGATTCTTTACAGGATGATAATCGAAACCAGGGCTTAATATAATATACGCAGGCGCAAAAAAATCAGAAGTATACACTTTTGTGGTTGGATCAGGATAAGCATATCCTTTAAAGAACTGCGTTCTTACATCAAACAAACCGCTTACATTAAGTTTAGGATTTAATGCATAGCCGTATTTAGAAAGATATTCAATCCTGTCATCATTTTTTCTTGTGCCAAGACTTGTTGTTTTCAAATAACCAAGATAAAAATCGACAGTATTATCCCAACTGTGTTTGCCGTTTTTATAAAATGCATAAGCATTGATAAATGTATTTAAAGAAAGAGAAAATTTATCTCCGCCGCCAGCCCAATTACTTAATGAACCTTGTGCTAAATTCAGATTAAAGATTCCACCCGTTTTCCAGGTTTTGGGAATGGTATCATTTGGATCTTTGGCAATTGTTTTACTTGCATCTGCCTTTATGTCCTGCACGGTTGCATCTTGAGAAAATGTAGCATAAAAAGGCAGCAGCAGGATGAGAATTAAAAAATTTTTCATGGCGTTTTTTTGGTTAAGCGCGCAACTTTATTATTAATAACTGAAAGGTATTTAATATTAAACTACGATACTTTAAATATGTAAACTTTTCTTATTATAAAGAATCCCTGCTACAAACTTAGCAAGCATAAATAATAAGAATTAATACGGAATCAATTACAGATGAACTTTCCAAGTTTATAATGCCTTTTGTGAGTTTAGCAAAGTCTCCTTGCATCAAAGAATTGCTGGTAATAAGTGTAATTTGTATTTGTTAGAATCCAATTATGTTGAAGAAATAGAGATTTATGGCACATACACCCTTAATTCACAGGTTACTTTCGTTAACCAAACTTGCACATCAATCAAAAAAGAAAAATATTCCTGTAAACGAATTTTCAGAACAGCGTTTATATAACAGGAGAAACTTTTTGCAAACTTCAGGGCAGGCTGTTGTTGCAGCAACAATACTTGCAAGCTGCAATAAGATGATAAATTCTCCGGATTCATCCAAAAATCAACCCAGTATTGCTATAATAGGTGCAGGTATTGCTGGTTTAAATGCAGCGCACACATTAAAAAAATCGGGCATTGCATCTACTATATATGAAGCCAGCCCCCGCACAGGAGGAAGAATCTTCACAGCTCAAAACATTTTAAACCCGGGATTAAGTACAGAGCTTGGCGGCGAATTTATTGACAGTAATCATCATGATATGAAAATGCTTGCTGCAGAATTTAATTTGCCTTTGCTTAATCTATATGCGCCATCCGAACTTAAACTACAGCAAAATCTTTATCATTTTAACGGGACCAATTATTCAGACGCTGATTTCTTAAATGCTATTGCCGATTACATGCCTCGCTTTACGCAGGATGCAAACAGTTTAAGCGATGTTATCAAATACAATTCATTCTCACCTTCTGACAAAAAATTTGATGAGATGAGCATTGAAGAATATTTTGATTCAATTAATTTAACTGGCTGGATAAGAAATATACTGCTGGTGGCTTATTTGGGTGAGTATGGTTTAAACACAGGCAATTGTAATGCTATCAATTTCTTGTTTCTGTTTGGCGAATCTCCGGAAGGTGAAATAGCGCTGTATGGTGCAAGTGATGAGCGATATAAAGTAAGTGGCGGAAATCAAAAAATTGTTGATGCGCTGGCAAACGAATTAAAAGATACTATCAATACAGAACATAAATTAGTTAAGCTTAAAGATAACGACACCGCGGGTTTTGAATTGTTTTTTGAGAACAAGCCAACATCTGTAAAAGCAAATATAGTTTTGCTTACGCTGCCTTTTAATTTATTGCGGGAAGTTGAATTAAATATTGAATTACCTGCAGTAAAACGTCGCTCAATAAATAATCTTGGTTATGGCGATAATGCAAAATTATTCCTGGGCTTTAATGGAAAACCCTGGCGCACTAAATACGATTCCATCGGCATGAGTTATTCAGATAATGGTTCTCAAAATACATGGGATAACAGCCAGTTGCAACCAGGCAATGATGGTGGACTTACAATTTTTTTGGGAGGAACTAATGCCGTAAAACTCGCAAACTCAACTCCTGAACAACAAGCTGCAAAATATTTAAACTTGCTTGATGAAATATATCCTGGCATTAAGAATGATTACAACAATAAAGTATTCAGCATGAACTGGCCTTCTTATTCTTTTGCAAAATGTGGTTACAGTGCCTGGAAGGTTGGTCAATACACAACTATTGCAGGCAGCGAAATTGAACCTGTTGGCAATTTATTTTTTGCCGGTGAACATACTTCCTATAATTACCAGGGTTACATGAATGGCGGCGCCGTAACCGGGCGCAGAGTTGCAGAAAATATTTTAAAAAGAATTGGTTAAGGCCAGTTTAATCATCATCATCTTTCTGTTTGTTTTGTTTTACAAACGCAGCACGTTTTGGTGCCGGAACAATTGCATCAGCACCTTTTACGGCTTTCCAGATCACTTCAGTAAATTCTCTATCGGGTATAATATCTTCTTTACTAAAATCAAAAGTTTCACTTTTGCGCTGCCATGCATTTTCAGCAATATTTTTTTGGTTGATATCATACTGTAAAGGCTTTGCATTGTAAGGTGTAATATCGGGCGTTGATTGAAAACATCTCCACATAGATGGTGATGATGCATCATATTGGCTCATCGGCGGAATACCTAATATCAATTCAATTGTACGCAGCACAGATGTTGTGGAATACATTGTATGATCAACATAATGCCGCTTTACAAAACCTCCTGTAATGTATGCAGTACTTCTATGCGCATCCACATGGTCAGGACCATCCTGCGCATCATCTTCTAAAATAAAAACAACACTTTGTTTCCATATAGAACTTTTACTTAGATAATCTACAAACAACCCTACAGCCAAATCATTCTCTGCAACATAGGAAAACGGTGTGTACCTGTTTTTTCCTAAACCCGCAGTATGATCGTTTGGAAACCGCAGCGTATTTAAATGCGGCAAAGCATTTATTGCAATAAGTGAATCAAAATCTTTTTTCCATTGATTCAAACGTACAGTATCTCTTACCTTTAAATCCCAGCCTGTGTAATACGGACAAATATGATTTTTTAAAACGGGAATATTTGGTTTATAATCATCAGCAAATTCACCATAAGTTCTATAACTAACACCGGCTTTCGCAGCATGATCCCAAATAAAACCTCCTTTGTTATTGGCAATCGCACGATTACCTTCGCTATCATATTTGCCACCACGACCGCCATAACTTGTAGGCCAGGTTTTTTCAAGATAATCATCAGCATAAGCGCCCATGCTCCAATTATGTCCATCTGCACTTACTTCTGCATTCACATAAAAATTATCGAGCAATACAAATTCCCTTGAAATGGCATGTTCATTAGGTGTAATTTTTTCGCCGAACAAACAAATGCTTGTATCACCATTTCCTTCAGGCATGTCACCAAGCACCTGGTCGTATGTTCTGTTTTCTTTAATGATATAAAACACATATTTTATAGGTGAAGAATCACCAATTAATTGTGGTACCGGGTTATTTTTTTCACCTGCAGATTCGAGCTCTTTGTTTTTATTGTAAGGTGTGTTTTTATAAACCTGTCGCGAATAAAGATTTAATTGTTGCTGTGTTGGTGTATTGATGATACTTAATGTGCCTTTGAATAATCCGCCAATATAATATTGATCATTATCTCCTTTTTGATAATCAATTGTTGAATTGGTATGGAAAGGATCAAACAATGAATTTGGCATTGATGTAAATCCTTTTGCATTTGCAACATAAATCTTGTTACCAATTGTTCTTACACAAGTTGGATACCAGCCAACAGGTATAAAACCTTTCGAAGTGCTGCTGCCCGGTTTGCTTACATCAAACACGGCGATACAATTATTATCTGCATTAGCAATGTATAATGTTTTTTCATCTGCACTTAAGGCAACACTGTTTGTTGTTGAGCCAGGAACTGAATTTGGATATAATGCTGCGTTTAATGTTTCAAACACTTTGCGTTTTCTAATATCAATAACGGAAACACTATTATCGTTTGCATTACATACATATAAATATTTTCCATTACGCGACAAGCACATATCATTTGGATTATCACCAACAGCAATACTATCTGTAAGTTTTTGAGTGATGGTATTAAATATTTTTACTTTATCACCACCCCAAACAGAAATGTATAATTCGCTTTTATCCGGTGATAATAAACATGTATATGCTTCGGCGCCTAATGTATCTTTCTTAATAACTTTTTTGGTTTTAAGATTTAAAACATACAGGCTGTTGTTTTCTTTTGTAACAACATACATCAGTTGCTTCACATCATCAATATCAAATCCTGCCGGCGAAATTTCATTTGGCCATGGCGCACCTAACATTATACTATCTTTTAAATGTAGTTTGTTATTGATGATAGCATATTTTAAAATACGGTTATCATTTCCACCACTTGCATATAAATATTTTTCATCAGCGCTAAATTTTAAACCCAGCCACGACTTTGCAATCGTGATACTGTCAACTCTTTTTTGATGTTGCGCATCAAACAATAAAATGCTTTGTGTGCTTTGCCCGTTGTTGGTAATGGCAAAATATTTTTTGGTTGAAGAAATAGCAATGTTTAAAGGCAAATCGCCTAATTGTAAACTCTTACCAACGGGTGTTAAGCTCCATCCGTTTGGTAACTTTATTTGAGAAGGTATATTTATTTTTTGTTGCGCTAATGCCTTAAGTGAACTCACTAAAAAAATAAATACAACAATAGTTTTTATCAGCTTTTTCATTTTCGCATATTGAATGAATAATACTCAAAATTCCTTTATTTCAACCTTATAATATGCAACAATAAAAAAATGATTAATGATTAATACCGTTGAAGAAACTCCAACTATTACGGCGAATTCTTATAATAACATTTTTTTTGAATGCCTTTTTTGAATGATCTGAAATTTGGAAAGGTATTTGCATAGTCATTCTTCCTTAATTACAAAATGCCGTTGCTAACCTTTTTACCTTTCTGAAAACTATTATATAAACTGGTTCATTACAGAACCAGTTTATTATTCCCGCTTTTTAAATTGTATTCTTTGCCTTTCCAAATAAATGTTCCTGAAATTTTTTGCGGAAGTATTATTTCAATATTCCATTTACCATTTTGTAATGTATAAGAAGCAGTAATATTTCCGTTGGGATGCGGAATTGTTCCCGAAGCATTAGTAAGTGTACCAAGATGTGGTTCAATTTTTACTTTGGAAAATCCCGGCGCATCAGTATCAATACCTAAAACAATTCTGTACAATTCAATATTAGGACTGCTGCCCCATGCATGGCAATCAGACCGTGCACGATTTATATCATCAATCTCTGCCCATGTTGTTAAGCCCATTGCAAGATTTTGTTTCCAAATGCCAAGCCAGCTTAAATAATCATTTCCATAACCTGCTTTGCTTAATGCCTGGAAAACATAAAACTTAAAATAAACAGAAGCTTTTACAAGTAAAGTATCATGCAATAATTTATCGCCAAGTTCATGCGCATTATTGCCATTAATTACATTAGTTAAAATGGCTAATGCATTTGTATGTTGCGAAAAATATTTTTTCTCTTTTGTATCGCTAAACACTTTTTTATCATCATCCCAATATTTTCGTTTGATTGTTTTTTTAAGCTGGTTGATTTGCGTTTCATAACTGGTTGCGTAAGCATTCATGCCAATATTTTTTTCAAGATCATAAGCAGATTCATACGCCATCAATAATTGCAGATCCATTAAGGCAGAATTACCATTGCTGTCTGTTGGCGCAACGCCTCCGTCCCAGCCTGGCTTTTCAATCCAATCTGTAAAATTCCAGTAAGGTGCATTTTTTACGCTTCCATCAGCTTGTTGAAATTTGTGAAAGAATGATAATACCTGCCTTGAAATTCTCAATTGCTCTTTTATAAAATTTGTATCGCTGCGATACATGTAATAATCATGCAACATACTTATCCATATCAAAGAAAATGTTGGAATTTCCTGGTGAATATTATGCGGGTAACGGCTCTCCGTAATTCCTTCCGCCAAAGTTGAATTTGCAATATCCTGAATTGCATTGCGCATCAACCTGTCATCACCTGAATTATATAAACTTACCAAAGCCTGAATGCGCGTATCACCAACATATTGTAATTGCTCGTAGTACGGGCAATCAGTATAAGTTTCATGCGCATCTAATCTTGCAGTGCGCCATCCAACTTCTAAAATTTTATTTAATGATGTATCGCTGCTTGTAAAGTTTGTATTTAGTTTAAAAGGATAACCTGTGTACATTCCAAAAAAATCATTAATAACCAAACTTTCATTTTGCGTTGTTATATCTAAAGCAACATAACGATACGTACGAAATGAAAGCGCAGTAAAATTTTGATGCAAACTACCGTTAGAAATTATTTCATCTTTTACACCAATCATATGCTTGCCTTCAATTTCGTTGCGGTTTCCTTTTTGATTTTGCCTGCGCCAGTCAATGCTATCAGCTTCGTTTACATACAAAGCTTCAGCGTACGTAATTTGTATATCAGCATCTTTGCCGTTACTAAAATCTAATACAGGAAAAGCAGTTGTTTCAAATGACTGGTCAATTAAAACATGTGCTGTTGTATGCGCAGGAATTGTTACAGCATTACTGCCTTGCAAAAAGTTTTCATCTGCATCAACATTATTTTTTTGTCTTATTGATTGAAACCGTTGCTGCGTTAATTCCATCATCGGTATTGAACGCGGAACCAACATCCAGCCGGTACTCCAATGATTTACATTTTTTGGAACGCCAACAAATAATTCATGAGCATGTTGCCATGTTGAATCATTAAAATCCGGGTTCATCCATTGTTGAGGATATTTATTCATATCAATTTTTTCTGCAGCACCTGCAGCATAATAAGTATAAATCAATTCAGGTTGCAATGCGCTGTAAGCTGTATCCTGCATGCATTTCCAGCTATCATCCGTATTAATAATTTCTTCAGTTTTTGTGTTGCCTTGCAATATAAAAGCAGTTTCATAAGAAATTTGCCACACAGGTTTTTCATCACCAAAATTCCAAACAGTAGAAGCAATAATATTCTTCCCTGTTTTAAGATATGAAGCAATATCAACCGTCTCAAAATTCCAGTGATATAAATCGCCTTTCGCCGGACCGAAAGAAATCAGCGAATCATTTACATATAATTTATAGCGATTATCAGCAGAAACATGCACTATAAATTGCTTTGGCAATTCACTCAGCAAAAAATTTTTTCTAAAATGATATACGCCATAATCATGCGGCTTTGTATTTGGCGGTTCTATCCAATTTGCACTCCAGGTTTTTGTAAGAATATCAGGATTTATATTTTGAGTAAACACATTTTCACAACTATAAATTAGAGCAAACAATAAAATAACCTTCTTCATTATAGCAAGTTTGAATGAAGATAATTAATATTGAAAACTGATTGTGCTGTACTTTACGGTTTTCAAAAAGCATTTGTTTAATTTGCTTCGCTGATTATGAAATTATTTTCGCCTACCATATCCAAACTTGTAAGGTTGCGTTATAGCAGCATCGAAGAATGGATGATGAATCCCATAACAACACAGCGCGAAATTTTACAGGATCTTGTAACGCATGGCCAGCACACAGCTTTTGGCAGGCAATATGGTTTTAAAAATCTTTTTACAATAAAGGCTTTTAAAAAAAATGTTCCGGTACATGAGTATGAAGATCTGAAGCCGTGGATACAAAAATTAATGAATGGCGAGCAAAATCAATTATGGGATTCGCCGGTAAACTGGTTTGCAAAAAGCAGCGGTACTACAAGTGATAAAAGCAAATTTATACCGGTAACAGAAGAAAGTTTAGAAGATTGTCACTACCAGGCAGGAAAAGATGTGATCACATTGTATTATCAATTTAATCCTGAAAGCAGCTTGCTTACAGGTAAAGGTTTGGTAATTGGCGGAAGCCACCAGGTTAGCCAGTTAAATGAAGAAATTTTTTTTGGTGATTTGAGCGCTGTGCTGATGCAAAACATGCCCGCCTGGGGACATTGGATAAGAACGCCGGAACTTTCTATTGCATTGCTTGATGAATGGGAAACCAAAATTGAATCGTTAGCAAAATCAACCAGTATTGAAAATGTAACATCTATTTCAGGTGTTCCCACATGGACGCAAATATTAATAAAACGCATTCTTGAAATAGCGCGTAAACAAAATATAAAAGAAGTTTGGCCAAACCTTGAGCTATATATGCATGGCGGCGTTTCATTCGCGCCATATAAAGAAAGTTTTAAAAAATTGTTGGGTGATGATATTCATTTTATGGAAATGTATAATGCCAGCGAAGGTTTTTTTGCGGCGCAGGATAATTTGAATGAAGACGGCATGCTGCTTTTTTTAAATCATGGTATTTTTTATGAGTTTATGCCGGTTGATGAATATGGAAAATCAAATCCTAATACTATTGGTTTAAATAAGGTTGAGATTGGAAAACACTATGCGCCTGTAATTTCAACCAACAGCGGTTTGTGGCGTTATCTTGTTGGCGATACAATCCAGTTTACATCTTTATATCCTTTTCGCATAAAAGTTACAGGCAGATTAAAACATTTTATTAATGCTTTTGGAGAAGAAGTTATTGTTGAAAATACCGATTCAGCTATTGCATGTGCAAGCGAAAAAACCGGTGCTGTTGTAAATGATTACACTGCCGGACCTATCTATTTCAGTGATAAAAATAATGGTGCGCATGAATGGTTGATCGAGTTTGAAAAAGAGCCATTAAATATGGAGCAGTTTATTTATGAACTGGACACCTGCCTTAAAAATGTAAACAGCGATTATGAAGCAAAACGCCATAAAAATATTGCGCTAAGAATGCCTGTTGTACACAGTTTAAAAAAAGGTGTATTTAATTTATGGCTGAAACAAAAAGGCAAACTCGGTGGCCAGCATAAAGTGCCAAGATTAAGCAACGATAGATTGTTCATTAATGAATTAAACGCATTGATATAAAGTATTTAACGTGTATGAGCGAAACCGTAAAAGAATCTTTAGAAAAAGAATTCGAACTCGAAAGAATGATTCTTTTTAGTGATGCTGTGTTTGCAATTGCTATCACTTTACTTATACTTGAAATAAAATTTCCGGAGTTACCTGAAAACTTTGACAACATAAGTGTTTTGAATTTTTTTAAACCGACGCTCATTCATTTTTTGGCCTTTATGATAAGTTTCTTTTTTATAGGCAGCAGTTGGGCAAGACATTTAACGTTGTGTAAATTTTTGAAGCAATATAATAATACAGTAATTTTTTACAATTTGCTTTTGCTGTTTTTCATAGTTACTTTCCCGTTTTCAATATCTGCTTTTATTGATAATATAAACGGAGCCTTTATAGTAGCAATTGGCATTTATTTATCTAATATTTTGTTTGTTGTATTTGCACAATTTCTTTTTGTGCATTACATTCTTAAAACAAATACGGCGTTATCTACCCCAGGCAGCGAAGACGAAAAACTATACTTTTATATAAAAGCAAAATACAGTCTTGTGATGATCACTGCTTCCATAGCTGTTATGATTATTGTAGCTATAATAAGTAAAGGCAATTTACTTGCAGTTGCGTTTAGTTTGTATGTATTGCCTTTATTTGCACTCGTCATAAAAAGAAAAGTAAAAAAATATAAGCCTAAAAATTTAAAATCGGTTAATTCAGCAATTAATTAATATGGTAAAAGATAAAGTTTGTATAGTTACTGGCGCTGCACGCGGAATTGGTGCAGCCATTGCAAAAAAATTAGGAGAACATGGTGCACATGTTGCATTAACTTATGTTAGTGATTCGAGTGCGGAAAAAGCAACTGCTTTAGAAGATGAGATAAAAGCGTTCGGTGTAAACGCAAAAGCATATAAAAGCAATGCAGCAGATTTTGCGCAATGCGAAACATTAGTTTCAGATGTGCTGAAAGAATTTGGAAAGATTGATGTATGCGTAAATAATGCAGGTATATCAAAAGATAACTTATTACTGCGTTTAACTACAGAACAATGGGATGATGTGATGAATGTAAACCTGAAAAGCGTTTTCAATATGACGAAACAGGTAATACGCCCAATGATGAAAGCAAAATCAGGAAGTATTATCAACATGAGTTCTATTATTGGTATTCGCGGTAATGCAGGCCAGTCAAGTTATGCAGCATCAAAAGCAGGCATAATTGGTTTTACAAAATCTATTGCACTTGAATTGGGAAGCCGCAATATTCGCTGCAATGCTATTGCGCCCGGGTTTATTGAAACCGATATGACGCATTATTTAAAAGAAGGGACTGCAGCAGAAACTTTTTTAAAAGATATTCCGCTTGGCAGATTTGGCAAAGCAGATGAAGTTGCCGACCTCACTTTATTTCTTGCAAGCGATATGGCCGCTTATATTACAGGACAGGTAATAAGCATTTGCGGCGGATTGAATGTTTAGTTTATACATACATAAGATTAATAAATTATCTCGGCAGTATCATTAAAAATTAAGCCATGGAACCATACGAGAAACTGTTGCTCGAAAATAAAGCATGGGCGCAGGGAATGAAAGATAAAGATCCGGATTATTTTAAGCACCTCGCAGAACTACAAACACCTGAATTTTTATGGATCGGCTGCAGCGACAGCCGTGTTCCCGCAGATAAAATAACAGGAACACAGCCCGGTGAAATTTTTGTTCATCGCAACATTGCCAACCTGGTAATTCATACAGATGTTAACCTCTTAAGTGTTTTGGAATATGCTGTAAATTATCTTAAAGTAAATCACGTAATTGTTTGCGGTCATTATGGTTGTGGAGGTGTGAAAGCAGCAATGACAAATCATGATCATAAACAGGTATTAAATATGTGGCTGAGAAGTATAAAAGATGTTTACAATTTATATGAAGATGAACTCAACAGCATTCAAAATGAAGAAGAAAGGGCAGACCGGCTTGTTGAATTGAATGTGCAGGAGCAAGTGCAGAAGCTGGCGAAAACATCAATTATACAGCAGGTATGGAAACATGATAACCGACCTGTTTTGCATGGCTGGGTGTATGGTTTAAAAGATGGTATTATTAAAAGTTTGTTTGATATGCCGCCAGGCTCAGAAATAAACTCAATTTATAAATACGACGATCTTTAAAGAAATGCCCAAAAATTTCGGGCATTTTTAATTTCACCTTTATTTTTTAGCTTCTTCATTATTATATTTTTCTTCAATCGCTTTTGCCTTCTCAAAATCAAGCACAACACCATTTATGCAATAGCGCAAACCTGTTGGTGGCGGCCCATCTTTAAAAACATGACCTAAATGCGAATTGCACCTGCCACACATAACTTCTGTTCTATCCATTCCATAAGCTTTATCATGAGCATAAATTACTGAGCCTTTTGAAATGGGTTCATAAAAACTTGGCCATCCACAACCACTTTCAAATTTTGTATCGCTTTTAAATAAAGCATTTCCGCAAACGGCGCAATAGTATGTTCCAATTTCTTTCGATGTTTCATACTCGCTCGTCCATGGGCGTTCAGTGCCTTTTTCTCTTGCTATATGGTAAACTTCGGGCGAAAGCTTCTTCTTCCATTCTTCACTACTTAAAACAACTTTGCTGGTATCAGTTTTAGAATAAACCTGGTCTTTTTCATCATTATTCATAGTTATATTTTTAGAATTATTCTTACAAGATAAAAAAAACAATACAAGAAAAGTGATACTTAAAAGATTGAAGTATTTCATGACTATCACAAAATACGAATTCATTTATCCGGAAGATTTCGCTTTTTATATGCACGATGTTAATTTTTAAAATCCAGAGGCTATATTTGCCCCTAAGGTTAGTAAGCAGCAATGTTCAATATTATATTATTTGGGCCTCCCGGAAGCGGTAAAGGAACACAAAGTCAGAATCTGATTACAAGGTATGGGTTGAAGCATCTTTCAACCGGCGATTTGCTGCGCAATGAAATTGCCCAGCAAACCCCGCTGGGCGTAGAGGCTAAAAACTTTATGGATAAAGGCCAGCTTGTGCCCGATGAAGTAGTAATTGGAATGATAAGTACTGCCCTGGAAACGCATCCTGATGTTGAAGGTTTTTTGTTTGATGGATTTCCCCGCACAGATGCGCAGGCAGAAGCACTCGACAAGTTACTTCATCTTAAAAAAACTTCCATTGCATTAATGCTTGCACTTGATGTTTCTGAAGATGAGTTAATAAAACGCTTGTTAAGCCGCGGCATAAGTAGTGGCCGTTCTGATGATGTTAATGAAACGGTTATCCGCAGCCGTATTCACGAATATGAAAATAAGACTAAGCCTGTTGCAGATTATTATGCAAGATTTAATAAAGTAGTGCATGTAAAAGGAGAAGGAAATGTTGATGAAATATTTTCATTACTTAGCAAAGAAATTGATGCACGTAAAAAAAAAGGCAATACCACGCCAGAATCTTCTGAAGTTTAAAACAACGGCAGCTAATTTATTTTAATACATTTTTCAACCGGCGATAATTCGCGTTTCCCCGTACAATCTGTACTTATCTTTGCTGTCCTTTTTTTCATACTATGTTTAATAAAAGAACGAAAATAAAAGCGCTGCTGTCTGCTGAAGCTGCAAACCAGGAAGTTACCGTAATGGGTTGGGTACGCACTTTTCGCAACAACCAGTTTATTGCTTTGAATGATGGAAGCACCAACCAAAATTTACAGGTAGTTGCTACTTTAGGTTTGTTAGATGATGACACTTTAAAACGCATCACGACTGGCGCTTCATTGAAAGTGGTTGGTGAATTGGTTGCGAGTTTAGGCAAAGGTCAAACGGTAGAATTAAAAGCAAGTTCTATAGAAATTTTGGGTGATTCTGATCCGGAGAAATATCCGCTTCAACCCAAAAAACATAGCCTCGAATTTTTAAGAGAAAAAGCACATTTGCGGTTTCGCACAAGCACATTCGGCGCCATATTTCGTGTACGTCATTCACTCGCGTTTGCCATCCATAAGTTTTTTAATGATAAAGGTTTTATTTATCTGCACACACCAATTATTACCGCAAGCGATGCAGAAGGTGCCGGTGAAATGTTTCGCGTAACTACATTGCCTTTTGATAATGCTCCGCATAACGAAGATGGAAGCATCAACTTTAAAGAAGATTTTTTTGGCAAAAGCACAAATCTTACCGTAAGCGGTCAGCTTGAAGGTGAATTAGCTGCTATGGCTTTTAGCGATATTTATACTTTCGGCCCAACATTCCGCGCAGAAAATTCTAATACAACAAGGCATCTTGCTGAGTTTTGGATGATTGAGCCGGAGATGGCGTTTTATGATATTGAAGACAACATGAATCTCGCAGAAGAATTCATCAAATACATTATTCAATATGCGATGGATAACAACTGCGGCGATTTGGAATTTCTTGCACAACGATTGGCGGATGAAGAAAAACAATTGCCGCAGGATAAACGCAGCGAGCTCGGTTTGATAGAAAAACTGGAATTTGTATTAAACAATGCGTTCGAAAGAATTACTTATACTGAAGCGATAGATATTTTACTTGAAAGCAATCATTATAAAAAGAAAAAATTTCAGTACGATGTAAAATGGGGAATTGATTTGCAAAGTGAGCATGAACGCTATCTTGTAGAAAAACATTTTAAAAAGCCAGTGATTGTTACGGGTTATCCTGCTGATATAAAAGCATTCTATATGCGCATGAACGAAGACGGGAAAACTGTTGCAGCAATGGATATTCTTGCGCCGGGCATTGGTGAAATTGTCGGCGGTTCGCAACGTGAAGAGAGATTTGAAAAGCTTACAGCAAGAATGGAACAAATGCATGTGCCGATTGACGACATGCAATGGTATTTAGATACGCGCCGTTTTGGTTCTGTACCACATGCAGGTTTTGGTTTAGGCTTTGAACGCATGG
>JBDUBY010000341.1:0-14995 GCA_040003735.1 Parafilimonas sp. | reverse complement strand
CTTTCAATTTTCTGATGTGCAAGCTGAATTGCATCGTTATCCGGAACACGGACTGTTTTATCACCACGTGTTATTTCATAGGTATAAAATGGTGTAGTGTTTTCCAAAGCATTTTCAAGTAAAGTGTTACCGTAACTGGTTTTACCTGCTTTAGTTATAATAGCATATTCCTGGTTGATTTTTGCATTGCTGCCCTGAACTTTTACTTTGAATGAATCAACAGAAGGAAAGTAATTAACCTCTGTATCTAACTCGAATAAATGTGAAGCAAACCTGTTATAATAATCTTGTGGTATCCACCGCTCTCCTAAATTAAAATCAAGTAACTCAAAAGGAATTATCTCTGGCTGAACTTTTTCTAATGCCTCAAAGCTTCTTTGAAATTGTGCATTGGCGGGATTCTTTTCTGCCTCATCTTTTGCAGTTATAAGTTTTGCTACAACATTGCCGCTTAAAAACTGATCTGCGGTTTGCCAGTCATTGGTTGCAGGGTCAAGGTAAATGTGACTGCCCAATGATTCAATGGCTTTATTACCTGTTAAGCGGGTAGCCGCGGTAATAAATTCTATATCAACCTTACCGGTATCATTTAAACTTCTTGCAAGCGCTTCAATGGGATCATCTGTAACAAAAGCTTGTTTGTTTTCAATAAGTGTTTGGGTAAGCACATCAGCTTTAATAAATTGCCCGCCGTCTTTACGCTCCAGAGAAGCAAGGATGATAGCACCAAATGCTTCATCTTTTAAAATGCGATGCCGGTTGGCCTGTGAATTTAAATTTCCGTGTTGCGCTATAAAATTGTTATAAGCATCGTGCAGTCTTTCCCTTTGGTATTGATGGTTATTGTTGAATATATTTTCCCGTTCATTTAAGTTTAAATAGCCATCGCGCAGCCCAATATATTGCTGATAAAATATCAAGTCTTTTTTGTCATTTAATGAAGGAAGAAATACTGCCCTGTCATTTTCCGATGCACTATAAGAAACAAATCCAACGCTGCCTTTATGAATTACAAGCGTGCCTTCTTTATACAAAGAATTTATATCCGTTAGTTCATCTAACTTTTCGTCCTCACTGCCGAATGAAAAATGAAAACCTGATTCTCCTTCAATAAAAAAATCATGATTGTATCCGCGAAGTTTTTCAGATAAGCTGTTTAATTCATTACTGATCGCTGATGCGTTCTGCCAGTTGGATGCAAAGTTAATTTCTACGGCATTGGAATACAGCTTATACACATACTGCTTAAAAAGTTTGGACTTTGCAGTAATTAAAACAAAGGCTTCCTGTTCTGGTTTATCTGAGGCTTTAATTTTATTTACCAGCCTTGCCGTATTTTTTTCGATGGTTGTTTCATCAAGCGCATTGATGTAGGCCATCGCCCGGTTAATATTCTCTGCAGGTGCTGCATCAAACAAACCTAACTGAACAGAAATGTTTTCATTTTTATACTCTGGCGCAGGCTTAAATGTTAGTTGTGCACGGCTGTCAATTTGTTTCTGTGCCGCTGATAAAGCGAATGCATTCCTGTTAACACGTTTGCCAATATCATTGAAAAGAACAGATCCTAATTTTTTGGCAATAGCATTTATGTCTCCATCCTGCCACACTGTTTGATGCGACTTACCGTACTGGTCTTTACCTGGTTTAATTTCATCAGCGGTTATAACATCGGGATGCTGTTGGATGTATTGATTGATGTTGTATTTCCCGAATACATTTTCCTGTTCAACTGTGTTTATTAATAATTGTTCTTCATCAGATAAAGCATCTTTGTTTGTATTCTTTTGAACCATTAATAAATGGCTTGGCGCTTCCGTGTTGCCCGTATCTTTCATCAGGTTATCAGGCATAACTGTAAGGCTCACGAAATCGGCATTATTAAAAAGATATTCTCTTGCAGCCTGATTGGAAGAAGTGTTTAGAAAAGCATCGGTTGTGATGTAAGCGAGTATGCCACCTTCTTTTATTTTATCAAGCCCTTTTGCAAAAAAGTAATTGTGAATTTTACCTGTTAGTGCAGCTTCGTTAAACGACTTATCATATACACGAAAACTACCGAATGGAATATTGCTTACAATCAAATCAAACTTATCATTTTCATCGCTTGAAGTATTTTCAAATCCTTTTATCTGCACAGAAACAGGAACTGGTATCGAACTACCTAAAGCAGTCAATACCCGTCCCGATAAAATATCTTTTTCAACTGCTGTAATGCCTTTCAAAAAGTGAAATGCTTTCGTTGCTTCTGTAACAAAAATGCCTGCACCAGCGCTTGGCTCATAAATATTTTCAGGTTGTAGCCCTTTCTCTTTTAGAACGCTGTAAATAGTTTTAGGAATTATTTCAGGCGTATAGAAAGCAGTGAGCACACTATTCTTTAGCGAATCAATTATCTGCTTGTATTCCTTTTCATCAAAATGTTGTTGCAATAAATCATGCAACGCTTTTATATTTTCAAAAAGCTTTAAATCATTGTCAGTAGCATTTTCTTTTATCCAATCTTCCTTTGTTGTATTTGGATACAACACCGCTTTAATGCCACCAAAGCCTGCATATTTTTTCAACGCTTCTGTTTGCTCTGATGAAAGCCTGTCGCTTTCTTTCCATTCAAGCGCAACGCGAATGGCATTGATGTTATCTATTAATTTTTGATGCGTGTTATAACCCATACTTCACATTTTCTATCGCTCACTGATTACTTGCTCAAATACTTATCGATAATGCCCGTTACAGCATATCTCAATTGCCTGTTGTCTTCAGTTTCTTCCGTAAACCCAAAGGTTTCAAAAGCCTCCTGGCATTGGTTAAGGATGTTAACCACTTCGTAAAGAAGCGTACCTCTTTTCTGAAATTGCTGATGGGCAAATTCAAAATCTTCTTCGAGGATATTGCTTATGTAATTGTATCTTGAAGGACGTAAATCTTTTGTAAGCTCATCCAGGCACATTTCTTCAATGATATATGCAGGTGTTGTTTGCACCTGCAGTTGCTGAATCATACTTTCAATACCATTTACTTTTTCAGTTAAGTATTGCGTAACTTCTTTTTTTTCTTCAAGAGATAACAATAAATCAGGATTATTTTCACTGATATATTGGTGAAGTTTATTTTTAAGTATATCCCTCATAATTTAAGTTTTATTCGTCGAAAGAGTAGGGGCTTTTATAATCCAAAAAATGATTTAATTACTGTTGCTACAACAACAAGAAAAATACAACTGCCAAACCAGGCTGCAGCTACTTTGCCAGTATCATGATCACCGTGATTCCATTTTTGATACACCTTTACCCCACCAATTAATCCGAGTATTGCGCCTATTGCATACATTAAATTTGTACCAGAGTCGAAATAACTTTTTACCATTGTGGTTGCCTGGTCAATGCCTTCATTTCCGTCTTGAGCAAAGGCACTAAATCTGCTCAAACAAATAAAAAATAGGTAGATAATACTGACTCTTTGTTGCCTGTTTAATTTTGTCCGCTTCATGATATTTTTATTTATTGTCTTGAATATTATTTGCCTCTGCCCATAAACTATTCAGCTCCTGGTCATCAAAAAAAACAGCACATTTTTCCTGTACTTCAGCCCGAAGAAATTGGTTGATGCTTTGTCTGTAAGGAGAAGTAAACAACGTGGGAAAATCCTTTATAGTTATTTGAAGAGACATCATCAATTCTTCTTTCACAAGTTTCATGGCCTGCGCATTGCTGATGCTTTGTTGAAGGTTATACATCAGTT
Organism: Parafilimonas sp.; assembly: GCA_040003735.1. Lineage (GTDB taxonomy): Bacteria > Bacteroidota > Bacteroidia > Chitinophagales > Chitinophagaceae > Parafilimonas. The sequence goes on along the minus strand of JBDUBY010000341.1, from coordinate 11,254 downwards.
CGTGTACTTCTGATAAATCATGGGTTGTTTGAGCTTGATCATTGATCGTAGTTTTTAACTTATTTCGCTGAGTGCCATTTGCACTCATTCCTGATCGTGTAAATATTTCAAGCACTTGTTTTCTATAATATAAGTAGCTGATGATTGCATAATAAACTATAAGAAGCAAGCCTATATATTTGAAGTACTGTGGCCAGGATAAGAGGATAGATATAATCATGTATTGTTTGTTTAAATAAATAATGATGTAAAATTATTACTGCAAAAGGGGGGCTTAATTAATGTAAGCAAACAATGGAAAGAAAGAAATTAAACGACTTTAATTTTTAGAAAATAGTTGTTAGCGTAATTTAAAATTCGAGAAATGCTTATTCGTAGTTACTTGTAATGCTTCGATATTCTGAATAGGTCTTGAGGCTTTTTCAACAATGATTTGATGGAAATACAAGGAGTTCTTCTGGCGCGTATGCCAATCCTTCACCATTAAGCGGCAATAATTACAATAGGTTACAAACAACAAGTGTAAATGTGCAATCAATTATTCAAATGTTATCGCGGCAACTGTAAATGAAGATGCTGTTACATTTTCACCCAACCCTGCAAAAAATAATTTGCAAATACAAGGTTTATCATTATCAAACAAAACAAATTACAGTATTAGATTTTACAGGTAATATAAGAATGCGAGCGGTTGCCGATACATCTTCTTACAATTTAAATATTGCTTCATTAACAACAGGTAATTATTTGCTGAAGATTGAAATAAATGGCAATGTTATATCAAAGAAATATGCGAAAGAATAAAGTAAAGTTTCGCCCTTGAATAACACTGGCAAAGGCGAAACAGCGGGTTAGATAATGCCGGCATTCGCCATAGCGGTGTGGAAGGAGTGGTGAAAGATAAAAACGGTGCCGCTATTGAAGGTACCACCGTAAAACTGTTAAGCACTACCAAAGAATCTGTAAGCGACCTGCTGGGCAATATTGACAGGGCTATGGCAGATGATTATAAAATGGAATGCAGTGCCGGCGGTTTTAAAACAACCATACAACTGCTGCACATAAGCCGCGGCAAAACAAGCGAGGTGGATTGGGTGCTGGAAGAAATGTAAAAGATGAAATTATGCCATAACGCCTTTAAGAAGCCGTTGGTGAAGAAGAGGCTGACCGAGAATATTTTTGAAAGGTTTGAGAATGGCATAAACGGCATTTCTTCTGCATCACCTGTCTGAGAAACTTTTCATTCTCGGTCAGCCTCAAGAGCACCGGCAAAGGCGGAAAGAAATAATTTAGATTTAAATTCTATTGTTTAGTTTCATAAATTAAAACAACGCTTATGAAGATAGTAACTACACTTTTTTTATTGTTTTTCTTTTACTCTGTAAATGCTCAAGAGGGCAATCAGTTTAACCCTTGTACAAATTTTTGTAGTGATTTAAGCACGCCTAAAACAAGTTATTTAACAGATGAATTAACCTATTATAAAGCTGGTTCAGATAATACATGTGGAAGCTCAACTTTCAATAGTTTTGATGTCCAATATCTTAAAAACTCCTGCGGAGAAAATGCAGAGCATTGTACTTCCAATTTATGCAACTTAAAAATTCATGTATTCTATCCTTCCGGCATAAGTGTTAACTGCAAGCTACCTGCAGTAATATTATTTCATGGAGGAGCTTATAATGAGTGTGGCGATTATAATGATGGAGGTATTATTGCATTAGCTGAAAATTTCGCTGTGCGAGGTTTTGTGGCATTTGACGTGAACTATAGAGTTGGCGTACTTTCAGACCCAAGGTTAGTAAGCAATTTAACTATCCCTGATAATAACCCTGTTTTAAAGTATGTTTCAGCACAACAAATGTTAGCCATTTATAGAGCACTTCAGGATGCCCATGGCGCTATCAGAAGTATTCTTACAATGCAGCTTGATGGAACTTTTCTCACTAAAAACAAATATCAAATTGATATTAATAAAGTATTTCTTGGCGGTGTTAGCGCAGGTAGTTTAATTGCCTTTGGTGCTGAATATTTAGCTTATGATTCTCCTAATCAAACAAAAATAGATGCGCTTTTTCCCAATGTAAGTACTGCTCTTGGTCCGATAGATTTAACAGGTGTTTATTATGCTAATAAACCTGCAAACATTAATCAGGATTATTTTGGAAAAATTAAAGGCATTTTAAATTGTTGGGGTGCTTTATTTTTACCTAATGCGAACCTATCAAATCCTTATCAATTTTTTTCTGGTCAAGGTTATACACTGCCACCAGTAATTTCGTTTTGCGGTAAAAATGATACGGTGTTTAACTACATATCGCAGGGAGTTTATTTTTCACCAAACAAACTAATTAAAGGAATAGCGTTAAATACCGAATCATATTGTTTGCCATACAGCAATTCTTACACTGTACCACCCGATAATAATTTAAGAAGTCCAATTAAGTACGAAACTTGCATTGGCTCGCAAACTATTTATTATATGCTTAAAAATTCGGGAATCTTACGGAATTTTATTTAGACTGCCAGATGTATCATGGCTTAGATGACGATTGTGATTGCGACCCAAGTCCGTTTAACAAAGATCCTATAACTCATAACTGCACGATCACTTGTCAATATCAAAGTGATTTTGGAGTATCAACAAATATAGATGAAGCGACTACATTTAATTACATAATAGCACGTGCGGCTACTTTTTTTCAAACCATATTGGGAGGAAATACTTCACATATTACAACTTCCAGATTTGTTGAATGTGAAAATGACAGGGTTGGTTGTTTAGGCGATACACATACAAGTTGTAGCGATAACACAGAATGTTCAAATTAATAATTTAATACATCAATTTTTTTTATGAAAACAATTTTTACTTTATTAAGTCTTGTTTTTTTATCAGCAGCGATTGCGCAAAAGCAAACCGAAAATGGAACTTTAGATAGCAGTTTTGGTAATAACGGCAAAGTACTCACAGCATTGTCAAACGGCTATCTTGATTGTGCTGGTTCTGGTTTGCAAAGCGACGGTTCAATAATTGCCGGCGGCAGTGTAAGTTTTATAAATTCTAACACTGATGATTTTTTTGCAATAAAATATTTGCCCGATGGAAAGCAAGATAACAGTTTTGGTAAAAAAGGAATGGGTGTTATAAAAGGATTGGGAGAAGCGCAAACAGTTGCCGTTCAAAAAGACAATAAAATTCTAATAGCAGGATATGATGCAGATATTGCCGGAACTTATCGTGTAATAACCGCAGGACGTCTTAATGCGGATGGAAGTGTTGATTCAGCATTTGGAACAAACGGAAGTATAACAACTAACCTAGGGGAAAATTGTAATGATATAGCCATACAGCCTGATGGTAAAATATTAATAACAGGCACAACCGGGATTGCTTTTATTACATTGCGTTATATGGCCAACGGAACCCCTGATGAAAGTTTCGGTAGCAATGGTTCAGTAGTAACAAAAATTGATAATGGTTCTCCTAAGTTAGGCAATGCAAATATTATACAGCCTGATGGAAAGATTGTGGTAGCTGGTGGCGATAATCATAAAATTATGCTCGTTCGTTATAATGCAGATGGCAGTTTAGACGAAACATTCGGAAACAATGGCCAGGTTGTTTCAGATATATCTTCAATTACCAACCCGTTGAATGTGGTAAATGATATGGTTTTGCAGCCTGATGGAAAACTGGTTTTAGCAGGAACAACTGCTACTGAATTGGGAGTAGCAAACACAATTCTTTTACGTTACATGCTGGATGGCAGTTTCGATACAACGTTCGGTAAAAAAGGCATTGTGGTAAGAGTATTGCAATATAATTCTTCCGGAGCAAGTATTGCTTTACAAAAAGATAACAAGATTGTAATTGCGGGAAATGCTGTAACGGATGGTATAAATAATCACTTTTTAACAGAAAGATTTAACGCTGACGGAAGTATTGATTCTTCATTCGACTATACTGGTTATCAAATAACGGTAATGGATGAAAATGATATAGCAATAAAAGTACTTTTACAAAATGATGGAAAAATACTTTTAGCCGGAGATGCTTATAACAGCCAACAAGGAACTGCGAGTTATGAGGTTGCCTTTGCCCGCTATATCACTGATGACAAAACCCAAAAGCAAATCATCATCACCAAGATAAAACGCTGGCTACAACACCACAATGGCTTTACATGGGATAATAATAACAACGTAAGCAGTTATGTTGTACAACGCAGTTATGATGGAATACATTTCAGTTCTATCGCAAAAATAAATGCAGCCAATGCTTCGAACGCTTATGCTGATCCTTCACCATTAAGCCGCAATAATTATTATCGTTTGCAAACAACAAGTGTGAATGGCGCGGTTAATTATTCAAATGTTATTGCGGTAACTGCTGAGGAAGATGCTATCAAAATTTCACCCAATCCAGCTAAAAATAATTTGCAGATACAAGGTTTATCATCATCAAATACCAAACTTAGTGTTGTAGATTTTAGTGGAAATATAAAACTACAGGCCAGCTCAAGTAATACTTCTTATAATTTAAATATTGCTTCGTTCAAACCTGGCACTTATTTATTAAAGATTGAAAGTAGTGGCGAAGTTGCATCAAAGAAGTTTGTGAAAGAATAAAGTAAAGTTTTGTCGTTGAAGGACATACACAAAGGTGAAAAAGCCTGAACAAATTCGGAACGGAAATTAAAATATGTATATTGCAATACCAATTATCTTTTTTTAACAACATTGCTAACTCTTAAACACTTCTTATGAGCATTTCCCGAAAACAGTTTTTAAAGAATGCGGTGCTATTTGGTGTCGGTTCTACATGTTTCAATCAAAATCTCTTTGCAAAAAATGAATTAAATCCCCCAACTTGCCCTTCTATTCCTTGTGGATTAGATTTAACAAGTGATACGACTCCATTTTCAGACATTCTTGTTAGAAATTACAGCTACGCGACAACAGGAACGATCGATCCTGCTTTAAGAGATATAAAATTTTATCGGGAATATGCAAAAAATACTTTAGCAGGTGACTGTGTGCATTCTGAAGTATTGCCAGATGACTACGTCTGTGAAGATCCACTTGCCTCATTAATTTATGATGTTTATTATCCAACAAAAGCGAAAGGAATTACTATTGATTATAGTACTTGTGCAACTTTACCTGCTGTAATTTTTGCGCACAGTGGTGGTTTTTCTGATTGCAGTAGCAAAGACATTCCTGGTATTTCTATATATGCTACGGAATTTGCCAAACGAGGATTTATATGTTTTTCAATTGAATACCGACGGGGTGTGCAACTTGACTATATGCACCGTGTATATACAAGCGTTCAACAGGAAATTGCAATATATCGGGCATGTCAGGATGCGCGGGGCGCGATAAGAACGATTATACAAAGACATGGAACCTATAATGACTTTTTTCAAATAGATACCAGTTCGGTATTTGTTGGCGGAAATAGCGCCGGAAGTCTTGCCATGTTAAATGCAGCGTATTATTCCGATCCAACTATTGTATATCCAATATTTCCGAAATTAGCAGGTTCAAGTATTAATATTCAACAAGCACTTGGTCCTATAAATGCCAATTTTTACGATTGCGACTCTTCACAACCTTACATTGGAAATATAAAAGGAGTCATTAATCTTTGGGGAAGCATTTCGTTGCCGCCCTCATATTTTAACAATGAAGCTTCATATTTTATGGGCCAGTCAACCCCACCTGTAATTTCTTTTCATGGTTTTAAGGATGACGTTTTTCCCGTGTACTCACAAGACTTGAAATTTGCGCCACCAAGTGATCCTGCGTTCAATTCAGAATCTCGCTGCTTGAGGACATCTCCTTTTGCCACTGAAGGTATTGCAAGCACGGTAGATTTAAAAAATTATGGGTCGTTAGGATTGGTTTCACAGGTGTTACAACCACTAAATGTTTTTTTTGAAGTATATATAGATTGCACGATGATGCACGGATTAGATACAAACGGCCCTGACTATGCTAGTGATTTTGGCACTGGTGCAACTAATTCAACCGATACTCAAATATACATTGTAAAGCGGGCTGCTACTTTTTTTCAGGCGATACTTAATGGGAAAGCAAATACATTAAGAGATAACTCAACAATACATAAATTTTTTTACGATTGTGCTAATTCCAGAAACAAATGCCAACTGATTAATAACGATAATAACTGTAACAATACAAACCCTTGTACTTAATCTAAATTAAATTAATTTTTTATGAAAACTTTTTACTTATTAATCACAATAACACTTTTATTAAACTCCCAATCATTTTCTCAAGCCGGAACTTTAGATTATAGTTTTGGTGATAGTGGTATAATTTATAACAAAATTCTAGGTACAGTAAATGCTTCTGCTCTTCAAAAAGATGGGAAGATTTTGTATGGCGGAGCTTCAGGTATCTATCCATATTACTATGTAGCCAGGCATAATGCGGATGGAAGCTTAGATAACAGTTTTGGAAAGAATGGAATTGCAAATATTAAAGAACTTAACGAATTAACAGGCTTAAAAATTCTTGATGACGGCAGAATAATTACAGGCGGAAATGGAGGTATTGGTGATGCTGCAGCCGCCATGTTTAAACCTAATGGTACATTAGATTCGTCTTTTGGCAGCAATGGCTCTTCCATTATTGATTATTGTGAATCTGATTACATAAATACAATGGGTGTTCAGCCGGATGGTAAAATACTTTTGGCAGGCAGTTGTAATACAATTGGTGTTTCCACCTATATGCTGGTGGCAAGATTAAATAAAGACGGCAGTAATGATAAAAGTTTCGGAAATGATGGTGCGGTTATAAACACTGCTGGCCGTGAAATAACTTGTTTAGATGTACAGCAAGACGGAAAGTTTATTACTGCAGGACACATATTTAATGGCGGCTTTTCTGATAATTTCTTAATTAACCGGTATAACAATGATGGCAGTTATGATAAAAGTTTTGGTACTAATGGTTCGGTATCTACAATTTTTAACGGTGGTAACAGCTTGCCGTTTGCGATTAAGATATTGCCTGATGGTAAATTTTTTGTAGCCGGTGTTTTTATTTCAACAGCTGTTGGACTGCATTCTAATATGGTGATTGCAAAATATAATATGGATGGAAGTTTAGATAAAACCTTTGGAGTAGAAGGAAGTTCAATGGTTGATTTTAATAAAAAATCTGGTGTGGCAACAAACATATTATTGCAAAAAGATAACAAGATTATTCTTACAGGTTACACGGCTGATTGTTACGGATGCAGTAATGGGGATATTGCTCTTGCAAGGCTAAATGCTGACGGAACATTGGATTCTGTTTTTGGTATTAATGGTCAACAAAGAAATGATTTCGGTAGCGTATTTGAGTCCTCAAAAACTTCTTTATTGCAGAACGACAATAAAATCGTTGTATTAGGTGTAGATGAGGTTACTGCTGATGCGATACTCGTACGGTACAACAACGATGAAGCCAACAAAAAACAAATCCTCATCACCAAAATAAAACGCTGGTTACAACACAAGAATGGTTTTACATGGGATTATAATAATAACGCAAGCAGCTATGTGGTACAACGCAGTTATGATGGTATTCATTTTAGTTCTGTCGCAAGAATAAATGCAGGCAATTCTTCAAACACTTATGCTGATCCTTCACCATTAAGCGGCAACAATTATTATCGTTTGCAAACAACAAGTACAGATGGCGCGGTTAATTATTCAAATGTAATAGCCGTAACTGCGAATGAAGATGCTGTAAAAATTTCTCCCAATCCTGCAAAAAATAATTTGCAAATACAAGGCTTATCATCATTAAACACCAAACTTACCGTTGTTGATTTTACAGGTAATTTAAAATTACAAGCTGTTGCAACAAATGCTTCTTATACATTAAATATTGCCGCGCTTAAACCAGGTAATTATCTATTAAAAATTGAAAATAATGGTGAAGTTGTATCAAAGAAGTTTGTAAAGGAATAAATAAAAATTTCCGTTGTAGATACCGGCAAAGGCGAAAGGGTGACAGAATTAAAAAATTGAATAATAAATTGTCAATCCAATTTTTGATCGAAGCTTATTGAACCAAATACCGTTCCTTAAAACTTCACTTTAAAAAATAGTTTGCAGCAATTTTACGCTATGTATTATTAATGAAATTTAATAATGGCTATTGCTATTTATATTTATATTGCTTTCCCATTCACTTATTAAACAACCAACCATGAAACCACTTTATGCCTTGCTTTTACTGCAAATTATCTGGGGTGGGGTAAATGCACAGGAAATTAATCAATGCACAGTTAATATTTGTTCGAAAGATTTAAGACAACCAATTTACAGTACAGTCAGAAAAAAAATTCAATCAGTTTACTATGGCAAAACCAGCTTTAGTTATCCTGACGCAAGATGGCAAGGAGATGGAACTTGTAAACCGCAACCGCCGGGCGGGGCAATTGTTGCCTGCGAAACCGACGAGTCTAACACATTGGTTTACGATACCTATTATCCGGATTATGCTAATTACGGTTCGTGCCCTTTGCCATTTATTATTTTTGTGCATGGAGGTCAGTTTGCTGAATGTGCAGGAATTGCAGCAGACGGTTTGGACATCATTGCGCAAGAGTTTGCAAAACGTGGTTTCGTTTACTTTCTTGTTAATTACAGATCGGGAAAACTTGAAGATCAGACTAATTCGCTAATTTATACCACTGTTGAACAAGAGGAAGCTATTTATAAAGCCGCACAAGATATAAGGGGTGCAATCAGAAGTATAATAAAACGGCAAATGAACGAAGGAACAGGTGATATAAACGATACCTTTCGAGTCGATTTAAATAATATGTTTTTAGGTGGAAATAGCGCAGGTGCTGTTACTATTTTAACTGCAGCTTATTATAAAACTGATGTCACTACGCACAATCAAAGCAAAATTGATGGTATTTTCCCTACAGCCTCTGGAAGTGTTTCATTTTCTGACGCATTTGGATACATTGATCAAGATGCTTATTACGGTGAGCCCTCAATAGAATATTTTTCTAAAATAAAAGGAATATTAAATATGTGGGGAGGAATGTTCATTCCAAATTCGGCTTTAAGCAATCCTGCGTCGTATTTTCCGGAGGCTAAATATGCGCCAATTATTTCTTTTCATGGAATAAAAGATCCAGTCTTCAAATATGTATCAAAAAATATTATTTTTTCAGGTACTGGTAATGGATCTATTTATTATAAAGATTCTCATTGTATGTTAAATAGTCCGCTTATAGTTGATAATGACAATAACTCTATAGATGAAGTTAATTTAGGTTCAAAAGGAATTTTCGACAATATCTTAGCTCCAAAACATATTTTCAGAGAACTATATTTAGATTGTACGATGGGACATGGATTGGATCGCCCAGATGATATGATTTCGAGCACTCCGTATTGCAGTGATTTTGGCATTGGTACAAATAAAAATTCAAATGACGTGCTCACCTACATAGTTCAAAGAGCTTGTACATTTTTCCAAGCAATTATAGGAGGAAATTCGGGAACACTGGAAGCTTCGTCATCTATTCATAAAGTTTTTATTGAATGCGAAAATTTTAGAAATAAATGTACTACGGCAAATTTAGTAAATAATGATTGTGGAGATCCGTCTGACATTCCATGCGAGGACCCAAGACAAGAAGATGAAAATTCCTGCACGACAACAAAAAATTAAAATATGAAAATCATTTACTCTCTTTTTTTTCTCTTCCTATCTTATTCTTATTGTGAAGCGCAAGATGGATATCCTGTTGTAAATTTCGGCGATAGTGGAATTCTATATACCAATAACGTTTGTGACGCCTTAAAAGTAACACCGGATCAAAAGTTTGTTACAAGCAGCATTATAAATGGGCACTTAACACTTATACGTTATTTTGCAAACGGAGCTTTAGATAATGATTTCGGTGAAAAAGGCTTCGCACAGTCAACTTATGACTCATCTGGAATCGCCATTTCTACTTCATCAAAGGGCAATATAATTGTCGCCGCAGGTTATCAGGATATTACTCTTCTTTCATTTAAAAGCAGTGGAATATTAGATTCAACTTTTGGTAATAACGGAATTAGCAGTGTGGATTTTGGACAGGTAGAATCTGTGCAAGATATTCAATTGCAAACCGATGGAAAAATTGTGGTATGCGGCATAACTTATGATAATTCTAACCCAAGAGTAAAAGCGTTTTTAGCGCGATTTTACGAAAATGGATCTTTGGATCAAAGTTTTGGAATTAATGGATTAGTTATAAATCCAACAGTCATTGATTATGCTGGCACAGTTAAACTTTCAATTCAGGCAGATGGAAAATTATTAATAGGATGTACCGCCATGAATAGTAGTAATGACTTTCTTATTAGCCGGTATAATACAGATGGTACTATAGATAAAAACTTTGGAAACAATGGTAATGTTATAACTTCCTACTCGCAAAATGATGATAATCTATATGCGATTAGAACTCTTTTGGACGGAAGTATTTTAGCAGCAGGACAAGGAGATTATCAATTAATCGCACCTCAACATTTCGCAAAAATGCTAATCTTTAAATATAATAGTGATGGTTCAATTAATAAAGATTTTGGCAATAACGGGAATAGTATAATTGAATTTAATAAAGATTCTAAAGCAAAAGACATATTAATAGATAAAGATGGTAACATTATACTTACTGGCTCAATTGCAGATCACCTTGGTACAAATGGAAGTGCTGTATTAACAAGACTTACTATAAATGGAATTATTGATTCTTCTTTCGGAATAAATGGGCAACAGACAACAGATCTTGGCTTTAGCAACAGTGTAAAAGGTTCGGGATTGTTAGAAAATAACCAAATACTTATTGGAGCTTCATTGTATCAAACATCATCAAACAGTGCATTTCTAAAATATGATAATGGATTGAGTCAAAAACAAATTATCATCACCAAAATAAAACGCTGGCTGCAACACAAGAATGGTTTCACATGGGATTATAATAATACCGTAAGTAGTTATGTTGTACAGCGCAGTTACGATGGCGTGCATTTCAGTTCTGTTGCAAGAATAAATGCAGGCAATTCTTCAAACACGTATGCTGATCCGTCACCATTAAGCGGCAATAATTACTACCGTTTGCAAACAACAACTGTAAATGGTGCGGTTAATTATTCAAATGTTTTAGCTGTAACTGCAAGTGAAGATGCTATTAAAATTTCTCCAAATCCTGCAA
>JBDUBY010000181.1:0-4448 GCA_040003735.1 Parafilimonas sp. | reverse complement strand
AATGAGTAAAGTTTTTACAATAACATCAGGTTTGGAAAATATGGGTGCGCTTAAAACCGGCGGCCAGGGTTCAGTATATAAAGGCAAACGTACAGGCGAAATTATTACTGCAATCAAATTATTGCCAACACCTATTTACAGCGAATCAGCAGAAGATAAAAACTTTACCCGCTTTCAAAACGAAGTTGAAAAACTTAAAAAAGTAAATGAACAACCTAATCCAAATGTTGTAAAATTTTTAAGCTCAGGCATTACAGAAACGGGCAATTTTCCATACATAGAAATGGAATTTATTGAAGGCCCTGATCTTGAAGAATTATTAAAACCACCACACGCACCCATCTTTACAATAAAAGAATTTTTAAAAGTTGCTGAACAATTATCAGGCGCATTGGCGCATTGCCATCGCTTCAATGTAAAGCATGGCGATATGAAAAGCAACAACATAAAGTTTAATGTGCATACGGCAAATTATGTGTTACTTGATTTTGGTTTAGCGATCATGAGTGATGAAGACAGGCGAACAAGTCTTCGTCATGCAGGTGCAATTGAATTTATGGCGCCCGAACAAAATGAAGGCAAAATGTTTTTTGAAACAGATGTGTACAGTTTTGGCGTGATCATGTTTGAATTGCTTGCAGGCACAGTTCCTTTTCCATTGCATGACAAAGGGGAAACTTCAAGAAACGCTGTTATGCTTGCACACATGGAAACGTCGCCGCCAAATATTTTTACATTAAGAGGTAAAGCATTGCCGGAAAGCTGGACTGCAGAAAAGAAAGAAAATGAAATGCAGTTGCCTGAATGGATGTTCAGCATGATATATCGCTGTCTTGAAAAGAAGCCAGAGAATCGTTTTGCAAGCGGCATGGCTTTGCATGATTATATTGTTGAAAGCAGCGTTTGGTTTTCTTCAAAAGGTGAAGGCTCGGATCAAATAAAATTGTTGCAACACGAAAACAGGCGATTGCTTGAACAAAATAAAAACCTGCAAAACGAATTGCAAAAATTTCATTCCGGAAAAAAAACTTTCGCATCAATATCTAATACAGATTCATTAATAACAGAGCTTCCAAAGAAAAAATCAAATGGCCTTAAAATCTTCTTATGGACACTTGCCGGTTTATTTGTGGCAGCCATTTTTGTATATGCTATTGAGACCTATAATAAGCCTGTAAATAATCCGCAAATTAAAACTGTATCACAAGCTGGTGAATCAAATAATTTAACTGCAGATGAGCAAAAACAAGTAAATGTGCAGTTGGATAATGCAAAGAACCTAATGATTGAAAACAGGAAAGATGAAGCGTTGAATATTTATGAACAGCTATCACAACAAAACGTTCCGCAGGCAATGTTTCAATATGCAAATCTTGCTTTACAAAATAAAAATACACGTATAGATTGTAGCAGCGCTTTTGATCTGCTGACTAAAGCAAGTGATAAAAATTATCTGCCTGCAAAAACATTGCTTGGCTTTTTGTATGCTTATGCAAATGATGAAAATACATTGAAGCAATTAAATTATTATTTACGTTGCGTGTTTCCTTCAAACATTCGTAAAGGTGCACAGCTTTTAATGGAATCAACTTTGCAAGGTGATGTTACTGCAGCGCAATGGCTTGATAAGCTAAATGCACGGCAAGCCAATCAATAATCAAACAACTCTATAGATTTTTTTATGTAACCAGCTTTTTGTATGCTGTGGCATCTTCGTTGTGTCACTCCCTTGTACTATAGTTTTTTATAGCAACAATTTAGGCGGCAAAAAATATTACAATAAATATTTACTGATAAAAAATATATTTTTATTGTTTTTCAATAAAAATATATTGATATTTGCATTTCAATTAAAGACATCATGAAAACAAGAACAGAAAAAATTTTAATAGTCTTAAAATTTCTTGCTTTAACCGGAGGTATTTGGTATTCAATTTTATGCGGGAGCCAGTTACTTACTTTCATTGCAAGCTTTATAAATCCTGATTGGGCAAAACGTACTTACAGGCTGACCTGAATATGTTTAGCATCCGGGAACATAGTATTTGGTATTATGCTTACGCAATGAGTTTAACTATTGCGGTTCTGGCATTAAAAGCCATTATTTGGTACGTAGTATTTGCTTTGTTGTTAAAGCTTAAACTTCAAACACCTTTTTCAATGGAAGTAGAAAAAAGATTAGAAAGAATCGCTTTCCTATTGTTTGGTGTTTGGTTGGTAAGCAGCATTTTTTGGAAGATATATATTTATTACCTGTCGCAAGAAACGGGCATAAAACTATCAATTAACGAGATCGGAGATGAATACTTTTTTATGGCAGGAATGATTTATATCGTTTCTCAAATCTTTAAACGTGGTATCGAAATCCAGGAAGAAAATCAATTAACCGTATAACCTATGCCGATTATAGTAAACTTAGATGTGATGATGGCGAAACGAAAAATGTCGCTGAATGAGCTTTCTGAAAAAGTGGATATAACACTTGCTAATTTATCTATTCTAAAAACGGGCAAAGCAAAAGCTATTCGTTTCAGCACGCTCGAAGCTATATGTAAAGTGTTGGATTGCCAGCCTGCAGATATATTAGAATATGTAAAAGATAACAAACGCAGAAGTACAAAAAGTTGAAACGCATGAAAGCCTGCATTCAATTTTAATCTTAAGCATGCTAAAGCTGAATAATGTTATTCAGCACAAGTGAGTGACACAACCGTGATGCCATGAAATGCCGCAGCTGATAACAAAAAAATATTGCGGCATTCATTGAGACTTTTGAAAAACCTAATGAACGAAATAAATACAAAAGCTCGTCACCAAATAATACAAATAAAAAGGCTATCAATTTTGATAGCCTTTTTTGTTATAATAAAATTTACTTAGTAAATAAGCAAAGCGTTAATCTTTCAATGCAATGTTTACAGAAGCACGTGTACCATCCAAAAATAAACTTAAAGCTGCGGGTTTGGTGCCTGCGGGAATTTTATACGTCCATGTTTCTTCCTTTGAAGTAGCTTCAGGATCGGCTCTTAAAAAATCTGTTCCTGATTCTGAAGTAATAGATGTGCCATTATCAAGCTGCAAACGGGAATCTGTGTAATCAACATGAATGGAAGCACCATCGTCGATTTTTAATTTATTGGTAAGCGTAAGTTTTAGATTAAGCTCAAGACCTTCATCTTTGCCGTCTGCATCTTGTATCACAACCGCAGTTCCGCCTGTTAACTTTACCAAAGCTTCATGCTGTTTACCAATAACAGCAGAATCAGGTGTAAAGCTAACTTCATAATTTTTAGACTGATTTGCTGTTTCGTTGCTGCCTGAACTATTACTTGTAGCAGTATTTTCTGCTGTACTATCTTTTGCTTCTTTACTATCGTTATTCCCTTTGCATGCTACTAAAAGAATAGAAGCTGTTACCAAAGAATAAAATATTTTTTTCATGTAAGAAGGTTTTGTTAATTAAAAAAAATAGTCTGGAAATTTTTCCAGACTATTTTTTATATCAGGTAACTATTAATAATCCATTCCCATTCCACCACCTTGCGGAGCTGCAGATTTAGGTTCAGGTTTATCAGCGATAACGCATTCTGTTGTTAACAACATACCTGCAATAGAAGCTGCATTTTCCAAAGCTACACGGGCAACTTTTGTAGGATCGATAATACCAGCAGAAAATAATTTTTCATATTTTTCTGTACGTGCATTAAATCCAAAATCGCCTTTACCTTCTTTAACTTTTTGTACAACGATTGAACCTTCGATACCTGCATTGGCAACTATCTGGCGCAATGGTTCTTCCAAAGCACGTTTAACGATGTTGATACCAGTCATTTCATCTTCACTATCGTTCTTTAATTTATCCAAAGCTTCAACAGCGCGGATGAAAGCAGTACCACCACCAGGAACAATTCCTTCTTCAACAGCAGCACGTGTTGCATGCAAAGCATCATCAACGCGATCTTTCTTTTCTTTCATTTCCATTTCTGTTGCTGCGCCGATATTTAATACAGCAACACCACCGCTTAATTTAGCAAGGCGTTCCTGTAATTTTTCTTTGTCGTAATCAGAAGTTGTTGTTTCTATCTGTGCTTTAATTTGGTTGATACGTGCAGTGATATCTTCTTTATTACCAGCACCGCCAACGATTGTAGTATTGTCTTTATCAATTGTAACTCTATCAGCACGACCAAGATAACTTAAATCGGCATTTTCCAGTTTGTAACCTTGTTCTTCGCTTACAACAATACCTTTTGTAAGTGTAGCGATATCATTCAACATTTCTTTTCTGCGATCGCCAAAGCCTGGCGCTTTTACTGCAGCAACTTTAATTGTACCGCGTAATTTATTTACGATCAAAGTTGCTAAAGCTTCACCTTCTAAATCTTCTGCAATAATTAATAAAGGAGCACCTTGTTGTGCAATTTTTTCAAGAATATGCAAGATGTCTT
>JBDUBY010000293.1:0-4465 GCA_040003735.1 Parafilimonas sp. | reverse complement strand
AAAAATCCCGTCGGGGAACCGATGGGATTTGTTATGAGCAAGCAACCGATTGACACTATTTAAAACGTCAAAAAGTGTTGCAAAATATAATTTTTTTACAAACCGAACAAATGTTAGTTTATTTTTTTAAAAATATATCCCTCAGGAAATTTACGTTTAAACCTTTGCCAATACATAGTTTTGATCATAAACATTACTCATGCTGAAAAGCTTTAAAACTATAACCACCTTTATTTTTGATGTTGATGGCGTTCTAACCGATGGCAGTTTACTTATTATGGATAATGGTGAAATGCTGCGAAAAATGCATGTAAAAGATGGCTACGCTCTTCAGCTTGCTGTAAAAAAAGGCTTTTTGATTTTTATTATTTCAGGAAGTAATTCCCCGCAGGTAAAGGAAAGACTTGCAAGATTAGGGGTTGTAAATGTTTATATGCAGGTTGAAAATAAACTGGAAAAACTACGCATCTTATCAACCGAATTCAATTTACAAAAAGAAGAAATTTTATTTATGGGTGATGATATTCCTGACTTTGAAGTAATGCAATATTGTGGTTTTGCGTGTTGCCCGGCAGATGCAGTTTCAGAAATTAAAAGTATCTCCAAATATATTTCACCCGTAAAAGGCGGCGAAGGTTGTGTACGCGATGTAATTGAAAAAGTAATGAAGGTGCAAGGCAAATGGATAGCCGATACAAACATTCCATCTACTTAAACAATTCTTTAAGTTCTATCTTTATTACTTTGCACTCAAAGTTTTTATCTGAAACTAATTACCGCATTTTTTCGCTTAATAAGATGGCCTAATTTAATTTTTATCGCCATTACACAAATACTGTTTATGTATTGTGTGTTACAGCCTTTATTAGCAATCAGCAACAAAAAACCAAGCCTTAATCCCGGGCATTTTTTCTTATTAATAATTTCATCTGTAGTTATTGCCGCAGCAGGTTATATTATCAATGATTATTTTGATTTGAATATAGACCGCATCAACAAACCACGGCGTTTAATTATTCAAAGAATCATAAGCCGCAGATGGGCTATTGTTTGGCATTTCTTTTTAAGCATGGCCGGTGTAGCAATTGGTTTTTTTCTTGATCTTACCACACATGTTACATTACTCGGTTTTTCAAATCTTGCCTGCGCTTGTTTGTTATTTCTGTATTCAATTTCACTAAAGAAAAAATTATTATCGGGGAATGTGCTTATTTCTCTTTTAACTGCATGGACAGTGCTTGTTGTTGCTTGGTGCGAAGCACGTTTCTTTTTTAATCCTGCTGATGTAAACATTCATAAAATTATACGCATTACTTTTTTATATACCGGTTTTGCATTTGTAATTTCTCTTATCCGCGAAGCCGTAAAAGATATGGAAGACATTGAAGGCGACCGTAAGTATGGTTGTAAAACAATGCCTATAATATGGGGCATTAATGCTTCTAAAATTTATACAGCAATATGGCTGGTTACAATAATATTAACATTAATATTACTGCTGATATATATGGCGCAAATTCATTGGTGGGTTAGCGCAATATATTGTTTGATTTTGATCATCCTTCCTTTAATCAGAATATTTCAGCGACTATTTAAAGCGCAAACGTCTGAAGATTTTCATAAACTCAGCAGCATGATAAAGTTTGTAATGTTTACCGGCATTCTCTCTATGATATTTTTCCGCATTTACAGTTAATCAACATGCAAAAAATAATTCTTGCTTCACAATCTCCAAGAAGAAAACAATTACTTGAGTGGGCTGAAATTGATTTTAATATTGAAGTGAGCGATGCAGATGAAACTTATCCTGAGCATTTGAGTGTTGAAGAAATTCCTGTTTTTATTGCACGTAATAAAGCAAAAGCGGTTCAGCAAAAACTCAATACAAATTCTTTAATACTTGCTGCTGACACGATCGTTGTTTTTAATAATAAAATAATTACAAAACCTGCTGATAGAAAGGATGCAATAAAAACCTTACAATCATTATCCGGGCAACAACATGAAGTAATAACCGGCGTGGTGCTATTACAAAACGAAAAAGAAATATGTTTTTCAGATATAACTAAAGTTGAATTTTATACGCTAACAAATGACCAGATAATTTTTTATGTTGATAATTATAAACCTTATGATAAAGCTGGCGCTTATGCTATACAGGAATGGATTGGAGTGGTTGGTATTAAATTAATAAACGGTGATTTTTATAACGTAATGGGTTTGCCTGTAAGTCGCGTTGTAAAGGCACTAAATAATTTTTAGTGTTGGAAGATTAATCGTAAGTTTTTTCTTGCTGCATTTTCATCATTTGAAACATCTAACAAAACACTTTATTACCAGTTAAGAGAAACGTCGTAAATTTGCGGTCTTAAAAATTAAAATTGTTATGAGTACAGTTAAGGTTGCAATAAATGGTTTTGGACGAATAGGCCGTTTAGTTTACAGGCAAATTTTTGAGATGGAAGGCATTGATGTGGTTGCGATAAATGATTTAACGAGCCCAAAAGTATTAGCGCATCTTTTAAAATACGATAGTGCGCAAGGTGGTTTTGGTAAAAATGTTACATTCTCTGAAAATTCAATTTCGGTTGAAGGACATGAAGTAAAAATATATGCACAAAAAGATCCTGCGCAAATTCCATGGGGCGATCATGATGTTGACGTAGTATTGGAATGCACAGGTTTTTTTGCTGATAAAACAAAAGCAGAAGCACATTTAAAAGCAGGCGCAAAACGCGTTGTGATTTCAGCCCCGGCAACAGGTGATCTTAAAACAGTTGTTTTTAATGTAAACCACGATATTCTTGATGGTTCAGAAACCGTAATTAGTTGTGCATCTTGTACAACAAACTGTTTGGCGCCAATGGCAAAAGTACTTGAAGACACATACGGCATTGTTGCGGGTTTAATGACAACCGTTCACGCTTATACAAACGATCAGAACACGCAGGATGCACCACATCCTAAGGGCGATTTAAGAAGAGCAAGAGCCGCTGCAGCCAATATTGTTCCTAACAGCACAGGCGCTGCAAAAGCAATTGGGCTTGTTATTCCAAGTATAAAAGGAAAACTTGATGGAACAGCGCAACGCGTGCCTGTTTTAACGGGTTCGTTAACCGAGTTAACAACGGTTTTAAATAAAAAAGTTTCTGTTGAAGAAGTGAATGGCGCTATGAAAGCTGCAGCTAATGAAAGCTTTGGCTATAATGAAGATGAAATCGTTAGCAGTGATATTGTTGGAATGCATTATGGTTCCTTATTCGATGCAACACAAACAAAAGTGCTTACAGTGGGCGATCAGCAATTGGTGAAAACAGTTAGCTGGTACGATAATGAAATGAGTTATGTAAGTCAGCTTGTAAGAACAGTAAAATATTTTGCTGAATTAATAAGCAAATAAATATTTGGTTTTAAGTGATGTATTTTGTCCGGAATGTGTTTAATTAAACCGTTCCGGATTTTTCTTTTTTGGTAATACTAAAATTTTGAAAGCATTTGCGACTTCACGATTATATAAAAATGAAATGCAAGTATGTTTTGCGGGAGATTTAGAATATAAAATTGAGCTGTATAAATTTAATCGTAATTTGAATTGGTAAACCTGGCTATTGCTTATGACATCAATTGTTCGCACAAAAAGAAACCCGGCTAAAGCAATATTATTTGCATGGTTGCTCGCCGCTACTCTTGATATTTTAGCTGCATCTACAGATTACTATATTCAATCTGGCAAAGGACCGCAAGGCGTTTTGAAATTTATTGCAAGTGGTATTTTTGGAGAAGCAGCTTTTTCTGGCGGTTCTGAAATGATATGGCTTGGGCTACTATTTCATTATATAATTGTACTTGTCTTTACCTTGTTTTTTTATTTGCTTTATTCAAGATTAACCTTTCTTCACAAAAGCATTTTTTTAACCGCTGTTTTATATGCGATTTTTACGTGGTCGATAATGACTTTAATTGTTGTGCCTTTAAGTAATACTCCAAAATTTGCCTTTAGTGCTGTTAAGGCTATAAAAAATATAGTTATCCTGATTTTTACAATTGGCTTGCCGCTTTCTATTATTATAAAAAACTTTTTTAATAAACAAACACAGTTATAAAATGCACGAAAATTGCATTTTTAATAATAGCAATCTTGTTATTTAAAAGCATAGCCAACAAAATTGCCATGATGTGTAAATGAAAGAGCTATTTGTTTGTGTTCAACTAACGCCGGGTAACCAATTTTGTGTTTTATTATTTTCAGATTTTTATTTTCGAAGAATTGCTGCATTTTTTCAAGCGCAAAATAATTTATTGTTTTTGATTGATAAGTATAATCATCATGTTCAATAAATTTTATTCCCCAAAAAATATTATCAAAGCAATTTTCATTATTAACAACTGTAAAAATTATTTCTTTATAAACATAAGTTCTTGCATAAAAAACATAGCTATTAAAAATTATTTTACATTGGTAAGA
>JBDUBY010000135.1:0-15178 GCA_040003735.1 Parafilimonas sp. | reverse complement strand
CTTTGGGTTGTGGGTGCAACACCATCTTTTTCTATCGGCAGCTTTTCAATAAGCATGACATGGGATTATAAAGGCGGGCATAGTTTTTATGCCGGTCTTGGCCCTGATGAAGACAACACTGGTATTTCTGCAAGAACTGCTGAATTTGGCCGCCAGCGTTTTGTTTTTCCAAATTCTGTGTACTGGGATGGCAGCAAATATGTTCCTAACACAAACATACAAGTGCAGGATGGAAACTATAATTTCTGGGCGCAGCCAATCAATACAGGTATTGCTACAAACTACTTTGCAAGTGCGTCAGCATGGCGATTAAGAGAAGTAAATATTTCTTACGACTTACCACAAAAATGGATTGGACATGGCAAGATTATAAAGAGAGTTACAGTAAGTGCTATTGGTAAAAACTTGTTGTTGTTTGTTCCAAAATCAAATCAATGGGGCGATCCTGAATTTAATTATTCATCAACAGGCAACACGTTTGGAATAAGCAGTTCATTCCAGTCGCCAGCTTCAAGATTATTCGGAGGTTCTGTTACAGTTCAATTTTAATTAATTAACCGGAATATATGAGATACTTAAATAAAAAACTACTCTTCGCAATTGCAATAATTATTCTTCTTGCGCCAGGCTGTTCAAAGAATTACCTTGATGTAAATAATGATCCCAACCGCGTTACGGGAGATAACATTACACCTGAATTAGTATTTACACAGGCAGCTGTTACAACAGGTATACGAATGGTTGGCGGACAAGCCGGAAGTGAAGGCGCTGTTACTGATATTCAGTTCGCAGAAAACTGGGTTGGATATATGTCGGGCACTGGTGATTATGCATCTAATGGGCCAATCTCAACATATAATCTTGATTTCACTTTTGCAGATAATTCATGGAAACGTGACTATGCTTTGTTAGCTGATCTTTATGCAGTAAAAACCAAGGCACTTGTTGCAAATGGCGATACTGTTTTAGCTGGCGCTGCTATAATTTTATCTGCAAAAGTTTGGCAGGAAATGGTAGATGCATTTGGTGATATTCCTTATAGCCAGGCGTTTCAGCCAAACACTTATTCGCATCCTGTTTATGATAAAGCGCAGGACATTTATAATTCATTATTATTAAGCCTTGATACGGCGATAAATTATATGCGGCAAACTGCGCCTTCTTCATTTGCTGCAACT
Organism: Parafilimonas sp.; assembly: GCA_040003735.1. GTDB lineage: Bacteria > Bacteroidota > Bacteroidia > Chitinophagales > Chitinophagaceae > Parafilimonas. Next base: position 14,000 of record JBDUBY010000135.1, on the reverse strand, counting down.
GATGTGGTTAATAGTGGCGATCAATCTAAATGGATACATTTTGCCAATACACTTAAGCTAAGATTATTGATTAGGCAATCAGAAATTGCAGGCTTTGATCCGTCTGTTGAAATAAATAAAATTCAAAGTAATGGCGGTGTTCTTGGTGCAGGCGAATCAGTAAGTGTAAATCCTGGTTATTCAAATTCGCAAGCCAAGCAATCTCCTTTTTATGGCAATTATGGATATACATCAACCGGCAATGCTGCAGCGCAGGGATGGGGAGCGAACAATTATATTTTAAGCATTCTTCAAGCTAACAGCGATCCCAGGATTGCACGCTTTTTTACGTTGAGTTCTACAGGCGGTTATTTAGGAGGTGATTTTGGTTTGTACAACGGCAATCCAACCAGTTCTCAAATTTCATATTTTGGAGATGCACTTGTTAGAAGTGCCGACCAGGACCAATGGATCTATCCATCGTATGAAAGTTTGTTTTTAAAAGCAGAAGCTATTGCGCGTGGATGGATGTCGGGTGATGCAAAGACTGCATTTGAAGATGCTATTACAGAATCATTTGTATGGTTAGGCGTACCTGATGCTGAAAATGCAGCAGCTGCATACATTACCGATAACCCGGATATAACAGATTGGTCAAATGCAGGAAGTTCTGCTGATTCAAAAGATAAGTTTGTAGTCTATCAAAAATATATAGCAAACACTTGTATAGATCCGCGTGAATCATGGGCAGATCAACGCAGGTTATATTTTCTTCCTTCGGGATTTATTTCTAATGATGATAACCGTATTTCTAATACGCTGCCACTTCGTTTGCCTTATGCACAAAGTGAATACACAACCAATGCAGAAAGTGTTTTAAAAGAAGGCACAGTTAATATATTTTCTTCAAAAATATTTTGGGAACCATAATCTTAAAAATAGTAAACATGAAATTATTTCGTTTAAAAACAATTTTAATTATTACAGCTTTTACATCGATCATTGTTACGGGCTGTTTAAAAGATGAAGCGTTTGATAATGGCAGCGTACAATCAACACATGGACCAGAAACTAATGTTGTTGAAATCAAATTAACGGCATCTACAACAAGCAATTTTTTTGTATTCTCAGTTAATTCATCAGACAATGATACGACGGCTGATCTTGTTCCAATAAATCTTGCAACAGCAGATCCTGCACCGGAAGACTTGCATGTAACCGTTGACCTTGATTCAACATTAATAAGCGGTTATAATACAGTTAATGGAACTGCTTATGAAATTCCGTCGTCTGATTTATTTACTATCGTTAATCCTGATGTTACAATTCCAAAAGGTTCGCATACTGCTTATGTGCAGATAAAATTTAAACCTTCAGATTTTATAGGTGGAAGTTGGGCATTAGGTTTTCGCATCACTTCAATACAAGAGCCCGGTTATGTTGTAAGCAAAAATTTGAATACAGGTATTACAGCCATCATTATAAAAAATCAATACGATGGTTTGTATTATTCATATGGCGTATTCAATCATCCAACTTTAGGCGGACCATTTACTTTTAATAATTTACCGCTAAGTACATCCGGCGCAAACTCTGTTGATATGTATGCGCAGCCATACGGAAACAACAGTGTGTTGGGTGCTTATCCGCGCTTAACGGTAAATCCGGATAATTCAGTAACTGTTACAAGTTACGATCCATCACTTCCTTTTAATGGACCGTTCGATCCAAATTATCATAGTCATTACGATCCTGCAACAAGAACATTTTTTATAAATTATGGTTATACAACAAGCGCCCCCCGCACTGCTTACGACACACTTGTTTATGTAGGGCCGCAATAATTTAATGCGATGACAAACTTAAAAAAAAGACTAGTGAGAATCATAAAAGAAATAAAGTAATTCCTTTAGAAAGTATTATTCTCTTGATGTAGTTTAATAAATGATTTCCCTTTTAGTCTCATAAAAAAAGTGGTTCAGCCTACGTTTAAACATAGGCTGAACCACTTTAAAATGATTTTAAGAACATTAAAATAACCAGGTACTTTTTTGCTGATCATCAAGCTAAAAAAAATGTAAACTCTAATCCGTTCTTTGCCCATATACTCCCAAGTTTTATTGCACTTCTTGTGTTACGGTCATAAATCAAAAGACAATGTATTAAGCGTAAAAAATATTGCGAAATTGTTGTTGCTAAAAGCGTCTTTATATGTATTGATGGCATACTATCTTATATACTTTTAATTTTTGTTTTAATTTTGGGTGATTACTTGTTTTGATAAATTGATTTTTTATGAGCGCAACTTCATTAATACCTGTTTTAGATTTTAAAGATTATATGCCCGATGCAGATTTTATTATTATGGCTTCTGAAAGTTGTAATGTGCCGCATCATGCAACAGTGCCGCATCGTATAGCCGGTTATAAAGTAAGTTTATTGCTTGAAGGAAGAATGAGTATTAATGTTGATTTTAAACAGCATGATGTTGTTGCACCAGCTATTTTATTTTTATCTCCTGAACAGGTTAGCCATCTTACCAGCCATAAAAATATCAAATCAATACATTTTGCTTTTAGTAAAGATTATGTAGTAAATGATGTGCGCAACACTTTGTCTTGCTGGGAATGCATGTTCAACCAGATTGTAATTCCTGTTACTTCACATAAAGATTTGAATGAACTGAAAACATACGCCAATCTTATTCAGCAGGAATTTATGGAACTGCGTCATCAGAAAGATTTGGTGATAAGAAATCTTTTAAATGCTTTTTTAATTACTGCAGCCAGGTTAGGCACTTGCGAAACAAGGCTTACTGTTATGAATTCATCTCAGAATAAAATATTGCAACAGTTTCGCAGTTTAATTGAAGATAATTTTTTAAATAAATCGCATGTAACGGAATATGCTGATATGATTTATATAACACCCGGGCATTTAAATGATACTATTAAAACGATTACCGGAAGAACAGCGAAGCAGATGATTGATGAAAAAAGAATTACCGAAGCAAAGCGTTTATTGTTCTGGGGAAAGCTTTCTGTAAAGCAAATTGCATCGCACCTGAACTTTGAAGACGACGCTTATTTTAATCGTTTTTTTAAAAAACATACAGGCCAAACACCAATGTTATTTCAAAGAAAATCCCTTTAAAAGTGCAATAATTCCCTTGATTGTGTAAATGCATTAACTGCAAACAGTTTCTACTTTTGCGTTATGAAAATATTATTATCAATGCTTAAAAAAAGTTGTTGTTAAGCATTGAAACATATTCTCCATTAAAGCGAAATTTTATCGCTTAGCACAGATTTGAACCTCCGCAACATTGTTGCGCTATACAATTTCTTGCCAACATTTTATAACATTAAAACGAACGTTTATGATCCGTTTAAATAAACTATTTTCTAATCAATTACTGATATTAATCATTGGTGCTTTAGTAATTTTTCTCGAATATAACTGCAGCGAATCTGCCGCAGAAAATACAAACCACGCAATGCCGCCACCGCAATTGCCTGTTGTACAAATTACATCAGCACCTGCTACAACCTACGAGGCATTTCCTGCTTCTATTCAGGGAAAAGTAAATGTTGAAATACGGCCGCAGGTGGATGGATACTTGCAAAAGATGTATATAGATGAAGGTGCTTTTGTAAAAGCTGGCCAGCCTTTATTTAAAATAAATGATGCGCCGTATGTTGAACAGCTCAACAATGCCAAAGCAACTTTACAATCTGCAAATGCAAATTTGCAAAGAGCACAGGTTGAAGTTGATCGCTTAACACCATTAGTTGCAAACAATGTAATATCTGATGTGCAACTAAAAACGGCGAAAGCAAATTATGATGCAGCAAAGGCTTCGGTTGATCAGAATAAATCAATGGTAAGCGCTGCGGAAATTAATGTTGGCTATACTTTAATTAAAGCGCCGGTGAGTGGTTATATTGGAAAGATACCGTACAAAACAGGTGCTTTGGTTGGTAAATCTCAGGTTGATGCTCTAACTGTATTATCTGATGTTAGTGAAGTATATGCTTATTTTTCTTTGAGTGAGAATGATTACATCGCGTTTAAAAATCAATTTGCCGGTAATACAATTGACGATAAATTAAAGAATGTTCCGCCAGTTGATTTATTACTTGCTAATGATAGTTTGTATGCATTAAAAGGTAAGATAGAAACAGTGGAAGGTCAGTTTGATGCAACAACAGGTTCTATAAGTTTTCGTGCAACATTTCCGAATGCTGATGGCATTTTACGCACGGGCAACACTGGCAAAATAAGGATTCCAAAATTATATACATCAGCCTTGATTGTTCCGCAGGAAGCAACTTACGAAATACAGGATAAAGTATTTGTTTACGTTGTTGGTGACAGTAATAAAGTTGCAGGTACACCAATAAATGTTTCGGGTAAAACAGCCAACTATTATTTTGTTGATAAAGGATTAACCTCCGGCCAAAAAATTGTTTTACAGGGTGCCGGCAATTTGCAGGATGGAATGCAAATTAGTCCGCAACTTATTTCAACAGACAGCTTACTAAAAGCAAAACCAGTTAATGAGTAGTAAGTAACACTGAAAGTGAGTAAACATAGATGAGATATAGTTATCAGATTGGATAAGGGTGTTGCTCACTTCAGTTTTTTATCTCAACATTATTTAAAAATTATTGCGGTTGATGAACACACGTTTCATCAATTAAAAACTTTTATTATCAATGCTAAAAAGATTTATAGAAAGACCGGTTTTATCAACTGTTGTCTCAATCATATTATTGTTGCTTGGTGGTATATCATTATATACTTTACCGGTTACTTTATTTCCGGATATAGCACCGCCAAGTATTGTGGTAACGGCAACGTATCCCGGTGCCAATGCAGAAGTGGTGGCGCGTTCTGTGGCAACGCCTTTGGAACAATCCATTAATGGTGTTGAAAATATGACGTACATGACTTCCAACTCAAGCAATGATGGAAGCATGACACTCACCATTTATTTTAAGCAAGGCACCAATCCTGATATTGCTTCAGTGAATGTGCAGAACCGTGTTTCAAAAGCAGTAAGCCAGGTTCCGCAGGAAGTAATTCAATCAGGTATTTCAACACAAAAACAACAGAACAGCATTATCATGTTTGTTGCTTTATCAAGTAAAGACACAACATACGATGAAACTTTTTTGCAGAATTATATCAAGATAAATCTTATACCGCAATTGCAACGTATTCCCGGTGTTGGTGATGCGCAGGTTTTCGGAACAAAAGATTATTCAATGCGGATATGGTTAAAGCCCGACAGGTTAACTGCAAACAATTTAACGCCGCAGGATGTTACCAGCGCTATTCGTGATCAAAGTCTCGAAGCAGCGCCGGGCAGGTTTGGTGAAGGCAGCAAACAAACATTTGAATACATATTGAAATACAAAGGAAAGCTTAACCAAAACGAAGATTTTGAGAACATCATCATTAAAGCAAATTCAGACGGATCTTTTATTCGGTTAAAAGATGTTGCGCGTGTTGAGTTTGGTTCGTTTGCGTATTCATCAAACAGCCGTTTGAATGATGTACCAACTTCAGGCTTCGCCTTGTTTCAAACAGCAGGTTCAAATGCAAATGATATTCTTACCGAAGCAGAAAAAGAAGTAAAAGATTTTTCTGCAACGCTTCCAAAAGGTGTTGAAGCAACTATAATGTATAATTCAAAAGAATTTCTTGATGCATCAATAAGCCAGGTAAGAGAAACATTATTGATTGCATTTATACTTGTATTCCTGGTTGTGTTTTTGTTTTTACAAGATTTTCGTTCAACACTTATTCCTGCATTTGCCGTGCCTGTTGCCATCATCGGCACATTCTTTTTTATGCAGTTGTTTGGCTTTACAGTAAACTTACTTACACTGTTTGCATTGGTGCTTGCAATTGGAATTGTGGTGGATGATGCCATTGTAGTAACAGAAGCTGTGCATGCAAAAATGGAACGCACAAAAATGCCTGCAAGAAAAGCAACTGTTGAATCAATGAATGAAATATCAGGCGCTATTATTTCGATCACTTTGGTTATGGCGGCGGTGTTTATCCCTGTTGGTTTTATGCAGGGACCGGCAGGCGTTTTCTATCGCCAGTTTGCATTTACACTCGCTATCGCAATCTTAATTTCTGCAGTAAATGCATTAACGCTTAGCCCGGCTTTGTGTGCATTATTTTTAAAGAATGAGGATGAAAATGATGCAGCTAAAAAGAAGGGTTTTGCAGGCAGGTTTTTTAAAGCGTTTAATGCAGGTTTTTCTGTAATGACAAACCGTTACAAACGAAGCATAGATTTTTTACTGCGTCGTAAATGGGTTGCTGTTAGTGGTCTTGTTTTGATAACAGCCATTACTGTTTTATTAATTCGAAATACGCCTACAGGTTTTATTCCAACAGAAGACCAGGGATTTATTTTATACGCAGTGAACACACCGCCGGGAAGTTCACTTGACAGGACACATGCAGCCACTGTAAAAATTGACAGCATCATAAAAAAATATCCTGCAGTATTTAAAAAATATACGGTTGATGGATTGAATTTTATATCCAATGCAAATGCATCAGAATATGCTGCGGGTTTTATACGATTGAAACCATTAAAGGATCGTGGTGATATAAAAGATGCGCAACAGTTAAGCAATTCAATGATGCAGGCTGTAAGCAGTGTAAAAGATGCAAATACTTTCTTCTTTACGTTTCCAACGATACAGGGTTTTGGTAATGTAAGTGGCTTTGAATTTATGTTGGAAGACAGAGGTAATCATTCTTTGGATGATTTAGGAAAAACATCTTATGCATTTATTGGCGCATTAATGAAGCGGCCTGAAATTGCTGCGGCGTTCACTACTTTTTCTGTTGGCAATCCGCAATATGAAATTGAAGTGGATAACGAAAAAACAAAACAGCTTGGCGTTAATGTAAGCGACCTTCTGCAAACACTGCAAACATATTACGGCAGCAGTTTTGTAACCGACTTTAACCGCTTCGGCAAATATTACCGGGTAATGTCTCAGGCAGATGTTCAGTATCGCGAAGATGCATCATCACTCAATAATATTTCGGTAAAAAATAGCAGCGGCGAAATGGTTCTGGTAAATACATTGATAAAGCTAAAACGCGTGTATGGACCGGAAACCATCACACGCAATAATTTATATAATGCTGTGCATATAAACGGTGTTCCCAAACCTGGTTACAGCACCGGCGATGCTATTAAAGCGATCGAAGAAACTGCAAAACAATCTTTGCCAAAAGGCTATTCTTATGAATGGATAGGAATGACAAGAGAAGAGAGCTCAACTGGCAGCCAAACAGTAATTGTATTTTTGTTAAGCATCTTGTTTGTGTATTTTATTTTGGCTGCACAATACGAAAGTTATATTCTGCCGCTGGCAGTAATACTCACGATACCTGTTGGTATTTTAGGTGTGTTCACATTCATAAAAATTGCTGGTATTGAAAACAATATCTATGTACAGGTTGGTTTAATTATGCTTGTTGGATTACTTTCAAAAAATGCAATATTAATTGTTGAATATGCAGTGCAGCGAAGACGCCTCGGCTTATCAATTGTTGAATCTGCATTACAGGCTGCGCAACTTCGGTTACGCCCAATTTTAATGACGTCTCTTGCTTTTATTGTTGGCTTATTACCACTCGTTTGGTCAACAGGTGCATCAGCTTTTGGTAACCGTTCAATTGGCACTGGCGCAGTTGGTGGAATGCTTACCGGCGTTGTGTTTGGCGTGTTCGTTATTCCTGTATTGTATGTGATCTTTCAATACTTGCAGGAAAAAATTACCGGCGCCCCAACACAAAAAGAACATGCATTAAGTGAATAACATTAAACATCAAACAATGCAAAAAATATTTCAAATAATAACCGTTTTTATTTTTATCATTTTCATAAATGCCTGCAGTGTTGGCAAACAATATCAACAGCCAACGGTGCAATTGCCACAACAATTTAATAGCACCGCTTCAGCAGATTCAAGTGTTGCAAGTATTGAATGGAAAAGTTTTTTTAGAGACACAACATTAATTAGTTTAATTGATACTGCTTTGCAAAACAGCTATGATCTTCAGCTTGCAGTTAAGCGGATTGAAGAAGCACAGGCTTATGTAAAACAGGCAAAGATGAATTACGTGCCAACGATTGATTTATCAGCAGGTGCAACAACAAACAATCCATCAAACAATAGCTTGGATGGAAAAAGTCTTGCAAGTTTTATCGGTCAAAATCATGTTGAAGATTATACATTAAGTGCAACTGTTTCATGGGATATTTATTCATGGGGAAAGATCAGGTATCAGAAAGATGCTGCGCTGGCAAATTATCTTCAAACGTATGAAGGTGCAAAAACAGTGCAAACAACTTTGATTTCTGAAATAGCAACAGGTTATTATAACCTGCTGATGTTGGATGAACAGTTACACATCGCACAAAAAAATGTTGCTTTAACTGATACGTTGGTAAACATGATGAAGCTACAAAAAACTGCAGGGCAAGTTACTGAGCTTGCCGTTCAGCAAATAGAAGTGCAGCAGCAAACAGCAGCACTTTTAATACCGCAACTTGAACAGCAAATTGCCATACAGGAAAACACAATAAAAATTTTATCGGGCGAATTGCCTGCATCAATTAAAAGAACAGCAAACATTAAATCTGCTTTTGTTTGGGATGATTTATCAGTAGGATTACCGGCAGAATTATTAAGCCGCAGGCCTGATGTTCGTTCAGCAGAAATGGCATTAGTTGCAGCCAATGCAAATGTTGGTGTTGCAAAAGCCTCAATGTATCCGTCATTAAATATTACTGCAAGCGGCGGGTTAAATGCGTTTAAAGCAAGCAACTGGTTTACAATTCCTGCATCATTATTTTTTACAGTAACAGGAAGTATTGTTCAACCATTGTTGCATCATCGTGAATTAAAAACAAAGTATAAAGTTTCTGAAGTACAAAAAGAAGAAGCGGTGATCACATTTCGCCAGTCAGTTTTAAAGGCCGGTGGCGAAGTAATGAATGCATTGGTATCATTAGATAAATTAAAAACACAACAGCAAATTTCAAATGCGCAGGTTGATACATTGCATAAAGCGATAGGCAATGCCACATTATTATTTAAAAGTGGTTTGGCCGATTACCTTGAAGTAATAACAGCGCAAAGCAATTCACTTACTGCAGAATTAAACCTGGCAGATATACAAAGGCAACGTTTATCCGCAGCAGTTGAATTATACCGGGCATTAGGCGGAGGATGGAAGTAAAATTTATTTTGCAGAAGTTTCTGTAAAATTACACGCTGGCACAAACTTAAATTATAGCATGCCTTTATAATGCAACCACAAAAGCTGATTCAAGTGCAGAATGAAAACAATTAAAAGTTATAAAAAGACAAAACTGAGAGTCTGCTAAAACAATGACTGTTTTACTTCAACTTGCTCTTGCATTTTAGTAAACAATTACTTTAAAGCTTCTGATGTAAAAGACGATGCAGGCAAACCAGCACCATTAAACAATGAACCTTCCGCATAAGAATACCATGCATACCGAACAGCAACTGGTTTTGATACATCAGAACTTTGCACAATAATTTTATCACCATCAATTTTCGCGGTTGCAGGTTTCCAAATGTTATCAGCACCGCAAATCTCAAAATCTTTTAATGGTTTATTGTTTGATGTAAGCCCTTTATCATTGTTTGAAAAAGAAACAATCACTTTATCATCTTTTACTTCCATGCTTTTATATAAGGGTCCTGAATAAACAATATTTTTTTCACCATAAGTTTTATTCAATGCCCAGTAGGATAATCTTTTTCCAACATCCTGTTTACCGGCAGGATGAATGTTGGTTGTATTGCCAATATCCATTGTAACAGCCATGCCTGTATTTTCAGATGCAGTAATTGTTCTGCGTTGCGCATCTCTTAACGCTGCAGCCTGCGTACTGTCGCCGCCATAATTAAAAGGAGCAATCTGTACAAAATAAAAAGGAAAGTTTGGCTCGTTCCATTGCTTGCGCCAATCACTTATCAACAAAGGAAATAAAATTTCATATTGTTTAGCTCTGCCAACATTTGCTTCACCCTGGTACCATATTGCGCCTTTAATTGCAAATGGAACAATAGGTGCAATCATACCATTATATAAAACAGAAGGTTGATTGGGTGAAGTGCCCAAACCTGTGTTCGGTTTTACTGCTGCAATTTTAAACAGCCAGTTACCACTTAGATTAATACCGGCTGAAGCATTGCCATCAGCGGGATAAATATTCAGTTGTTCTTTCTTTCCATAAATACCGCCGCCCCCGCCATTATCTATTACTTTAACTGAAAGCACATTGTTTCCGGCTTTTACAAGATCAGCAGGAATAGTATAATGACGATCCGTTGCCCATGAACCATCTTTCATAGTGCTGTCTATGACCTTACCATTGAACCAGGTTACATCATTATCATCAACCGGCCCAAGATCAAGTTTCAATTGTTTGCCTGCCCAATCTGCAGGAATGGAAATTGTTTTTTTTAACCATACGATTCCATCAAGATCAGGATAACCTGCATTTTCCCATAAGTTTGGTAACGTCATTTCGTGCCAGCTTGTATCAGCATTATCGGCTGCATAATTATTATTGTTTTCGGCAAGCGCTTTTTGCCATATAACTTCATTCTCTTTGTCTTTGGCAACCATTTCATCAGCATGTGTTGCAGTTAAATTTATTCTGTCAAGATCTTTGTTGAAATCATTCATCGTTCTTAATGATGCTTCACTTGTCCATGCTTCTGCAATTGTTCCGCCCCAGGTTACATCCATCAAGCCAACAGGCACATGTAAATGATTGAATAATTCTCTTCCAAAAAAATAACCTGTTGCACTAAACTGCGCAACAGATGCCGGCGAGCAGGATTGCCATTTGCCTTTTACATTTTGTTGTGGTGTGAAGGCCACTTTTTTATCTGCAATAAATAACCTGATGGTTGGATAATTTGCATTTGCTATTTCCTGTGCTGAATTATTTATAGGAGTTGTTTCGCCCCAGCCTGCAACGGGCATTTCCATATTTGACTGGCCGGAACATATCCATACTTCGCCAATTAATACGCCATGTAATGTTTTTGTTTCAGTTGCTTTGATGATAACATCATACGGGCCGCCGGCTTTTGGCGTGGGAAGTTTTACTATCCATTTTCCATCTTTACCGGCAACAGTTTGCATTGTTCTGTTTGACCAGGAACCCGTTACTTCAATCTTATCTCCTGCATTTGTCCAGCCCCAGATTGGTGCGTTTGTGTTTTGTTGCAACACCATACTATCGCTTATCACATCCGGCAATTGTAGTTGGGCAAATGAATGAAATGAGAAAAATGAAATTGTAATAATGATCAGGCAAACTTTTTTCATGTAAACAAACTTTTATTATTTATAACAGGTGAGCGTAAAGGTAATGAATGAGCTAATGATGAAATTAACTACTAAGTAATATCAACAAAAAAGCCGCATCATCTGCGGCTCTTTATTTTGTTTCGAAAATTTATTTATAAGAATTATGTTCAGCATCATATTGTTTATACAAAGCATCAAACTTGTCGTAATCTTTACTATTGCCATTTGTTTTGGTTTGATCTCTTTTCCAATAATAAATATTGGCAAGATAATCAACGGTTCTGTTTAAACTTGAAGTTTCAGGTCTTGATCTATTTTGTTTTGCTTTTAAAATCGGGTAAGCTTTTTCAAGCCATTCCGATGCAGTATCAGCATAGGCCATTTCGTTCTTTGATATTTCAGCGCGTTTTGCTTTTAAAGCAGCACTTTCTCCACGATTAGCAGAATACCTGTCATCAAGATCACTGTAAATACCATAATAAATTACACCGGCATTAAAGGCATATAAACCCATTGTGTCATTAAGTGCAAAAGCTTTTTCAAAAGCTTGTGCGGCAGCCAGTTTTATATTTACCTGTTGCGTGCTATCAAGAGGATCTAATTGAGTTTTATCTGTTGTAGCAAGCGCCTCTGCATAAGTAATTAATTTATCTTCACTCATACTACCTGCAGCAGCATCCTGTTGATATTTTTGTAATAAATCAGGAAGTGAAGCGTTCGCAGTCATAGCACTCATTTCATATTGAGACCATGCAGCAGCATCATTTGGATATAACTCTTTTGCAAGAGCCAGGTATTTTTTAAATGCTGTATCATTCTTTTGTTGTGAATTATATTCAATCAAGAATTTATAAATGTCTTCATAATCAGATCCGCTAATTTTTATATCAGCAAGCATTCCGTAATATTTAGCCGCACTATCCAGGTGTTTAGCATTTTGCGCAGAGAAACCAGTGTATAAAACAGTTAAGGTATCTACCGTTGCGGTTGATGTACTTAATTTGTTCGCTAACAGAAAAGATCCGAGATCTTTTGATTCAGAAAAATATTTAAAAGCACTATCCCATTGTTTATTTGTAAAAAAGGCCTTTCCTTTTTCAAATGAACCTGAATACAAATTGCCAATACCACTGGCGAAAAAACTTTGTTCTTTTAATTGTTTTAATGTTGGATCTAACGCCTGGTATTGATTAAAGGCATCGAGTGCCTGAACATTTGCATCAGGATATTTACTCGTTAATGCAGAATCAGCATACAGGTTGCTATACACCATCATTTTCCATAAAAGAGCAGTTTGCTTATCCTTGGCTTTTAACTTGGAATCAGATAGCCACTTATCAACCTGGTCTTTGGCTTTTTCATATTGCTTTTGTTGAACGAATACACTTATCACTGTTTCATCCTGGGCTATAAGATAGGTTGCGGAAAAAACAAATGCAATCGCGAGAATAACTTTTTTCATCTGTTTATTTTTTGTGTTAAACTGTTACTACATGTAATTGTGCGGAAATGTAAATAATTTACCGTAGCTCGTTACATGTATATTTTTGTTGTTAATAATGCTTAGATAATAATTAAGTTTAAACAACCGGATCAACAGGTTCAACAGGTTCAACCGGATCAACAAGTTCAGCCGGATCAACAGGTTCAACCGGATTAACAAGATCAACCGGATCAACAGGTTCAACCACTACAACTTCATCATCATTAATTTCTGTTTCCTGTTCATCTAATTTAGAAATACCTGCAATTTCATCTCCATTGTCTAACCTTATTAAAATAACGCCCTGTGTTGCCCTCCCCGCCTCTTTAATATTTAAAACAGAGGTTCTTAATATAATTCCGGACTTACAAGTAATAAGCAAATCCTCTTTTTCATTTACATCAAGAATGCCTACAAGTCTACCGGTTTTTTCTGTAACATTTATTGTCTTTACTCCCTTTCCTCCTCTATTAGTGATACGGTATTCATCAACCTTGGTACGTTTTCCATAACCTTTTTCACTTACAACCAAAACCGTTTTACTGGTTTCGTTCTTTTCGACACAAATCATACCAATTACCTCGTCAGTTGCACCATCAACTTCAATGCCTCCAACACCAATTGCGCCGCGGCCGGTTGGCCTTACCTTATTTTCAGGAAAACGAATTGCCCTACCGCTTCTTAATGCCATCATTATTTCGCAATTGCCATTGGTTAATTTCGCATCCAACAACTCATCTCCTTCCAAAATATTTATAGCATTTACACCGGTTGAACGTGGACGGCTAAAATCAGAAAGCGCAGTTTTTTTAATCACACCTTTTTTTGTACATAAAACAATATAATGTGATTCAATAAATTCTTTGTCTTCCAGTTTTTTTACATTCATTATCGCTTTCACTTTATCGCCTGGCACAAGTTGTACCATGTTTTGTATAGCCCTGCCTTTACCTTGTCTTTCACCTTCAGGAACTTCATACACTTTCATCCAGTAACATCTGCCTTGCTGGCTGAAGAAAAGCATTGTATCGTGTGTGGATGCAACAAACAAATGTTCTACATAATCTTCTTCTCTTGTTTTGCTGCCGATAGCGCCACGGCCGCCTCTGCGTTGCTGCCTGTATTCTGA
>JBDUBY010000062.1:0-15184 GCA_040003735.1 Parafilimonas sp. | reverse complement strand
CTCGTGAGAGAACAGATTTACAGTCTGTCGCCTTTAGCCACTCGGCCATCTACCCGTTAGAGCCACTTGTCGGAATCGAACCAACGACCTACTGATTACAAATCAGTTGCTCTACCAGCTGAGCTAAAGTGGCAACATTAAAACCTTCCACCTTAGTTAATCAACTTTGTAGTTAATGAACAGTTTAAATACTAAAGTGACAGCTAATAAAGAACTACCCTTTTTTTCGGGATGGCAAAGGTAAGTGAAAACTTTGTTTGGCAAAATTTTACATAGAATTTTTGACGTGTTGTAAATAACTATATAAAAAACCACGCTAAAAGCGTGGTAATCTTTTAGGCAGCTTGTTTTTCTTTTTGCTTTTTCATTTGATTAATCACAGAATCTAATGCGCAATCAAAAGATTCCTGGAATGATTTTGAACATGATTTTACAAAAAAATTGTGCCTCGGCACATATATTCTTATCTCCGCGATCTTATCTTTTATATTATGCGATACATTATCTAATTTCAAAAAAACATCAGTCCTGATAATCCTGTCGTGAAATGTAGACAGTTTCTGAACCTTTTTGTTTACGTAGTCAATCAACTTTGCATCTGCGGTAAAATGTACCGTTTCAATGTTTACATTCATAGAAAAAATAGCTTTTAAGTGTGAGGAAATAAATTAAAGAGCTAATAAAATATTCAACAAACTAATATTGAAATTTACTTGGATGAAGATAAAATTTTATTGAATGAACAATGTATTTTTTCGGTCATTTTTATATCCTTTTTAAGTGAAATTTTATATTGCATTATGCTTTAGGATGAGCTTTCTTAAAAACCTCTTTTAATTTTTCAATACTGTTGTGTGTGTAAATCTGCGTGGCGGCAAGGCTGCTATGGCCTAACAATTCTTTCACCGCATTTAAATCTGCACCATTATTTGCCAAATGAGTAGCAAAACTATGTCGCAATATATGCGGACTTTTCTTTTTCACGGTTGTTACTAATGCAAGATTCTTTTTTACGAAATTGTAAACCTGCTTTGCATATAATGTCTTTCCTTTTTCATTGACGAAAATATTATTTGCACTATTTTCTGGCTTATTATTTATATAACCAGTAAGTGCATCCAACATTTCCTTATTTACAGGGATAATTCTTTCTTTATTTCCTTTTCCCAAAACTTTTATCTGGCTATTTGCAATATCAAACTGGCTTTCTTTCAAACCAATTAATTCGCTTACACGCATGCCAGTATAATAAAAAAGTTGTAAGATTAGTTTTTCGGTTTGGCCTTGCCAATCGTTAGTAAATTCGATATATTCAAAAAGCGTTTGCATGTCTTTTTCCTCAACATATACCGGTAAACGCTTGCCAATTTTTGGAGACGATATTATACTCATTGGCGTTGTTTCAACCAATCCTTCTTTCATTAAAAATTTAAAAAAAGATTTAAGTGTCGAAATTTTCCGGTTGATGGATTTTGACGTTAGATTTTTTTCTTTCAAACTGGCTAGCCAACTTCTAACAATAGAAGAATTTATATTTGGAAAAGAAGGTGCATCAAAGTTATCTTCTAAAAAAACAAGAAATTGCTCCAGGTCATTCTCGTAAGAAATAATTGTATGACGGGAATAACGTTTTTGAAAACGTAAATAATTAAGGAAGGAATCTGCTTCAGGATATTGCTGTAACATAAACAGCCATAAAATTATTAAATCTTATGGCTGCCTCAATATTATAATTGAAAATTTTATGGTTCTATTTGTCCGATGGAAATTTTTTGCTTATAAACAGCTTTTAAAACCTGAGTGCGGCGCCTTACCGAGGGCTTCATAAAACTCTGGCGTGCTCTTAATTGAAGCAAAATTTTACTTTTTTCGTATTTCTTTTTGTACTTCTTAAGCGCTTTGTCAATGTTTTCGCAATCCTTTGAATCTACAATTAACATAATTTCTTTACCTTTTTTATTAGGGATGCAAAGATAAACATAGAAACCAAATTTCCAAATCCAATTCAACCAGAATAATTTCTGAAATTTAATTGCTTAATTCATCGAATTAAAGTAACAGTTTGTCGAAATCATTAATGTGTTTGCATTTGAGCACGTAGTTTCATTGCATAAACGCTGCACATGGAATTCGATAACGACAGGCCGGTAAAACATCCTTACAGAATTGAAATTTTATATTGGATTTTGCTTGCCTTAATGAACCCGGTAATCAGCAGTATTACAATTTTTGTAAATGATTTTAGTATTTGGTTGGTTTTGTTTCTTATCAATCTTTTTATTCTTCCGGCATATCTTTTTTATGCAGGCATATTAGTTCCTAAATTTCTGTTTACAAAGAAATACCTGCGATTTATTATTCTAAGTATTTTTTTTATTGCCGTATTGCAATTTCTTTTGTTTGCGATATACAGCATTATTCTCAGTTTTAAATTATTACCGGTTGAGCAATTATATTTTTCTTATAATTATTCAACAATTATAAGAGAGTGCATTTGGTGTATCATAAACATGTCGCTTTCAATCGGTATATTTTTTATTAAAAAAGCTTTGGATGAAAAAATACTGCTGATTAACCTTGAAAAAGATAATAATAATTTTCGCCTGAAATATTTGCGTTCACAAATAAATCCACATTTTCTTTTTAATACCTTAAACAGCATTTATTCTCTTAGTTTACAAAAGTCAGATAAAGCGCCGGAAGTAGTTATAAAACTGGCGGATTTAATGCGTTATCTCACGTATGAATCTAACGCAGAAAAAGTTCCGTTGAATAAGGAAATCGAATTCATTCAAAATTATATTGAAATTGAAAAAATAAGGTACAATGCAGATGTACGGTTTTCAATTGAAGGCAATACAAATGAAATTTTTATAGAACCGCTGCTGTTTATTTCATTTATTGAAAATGGTTTTAAACATGCTTTTGATAGTACATTCAACAATGCTTTTATTTATATTAATATAAAAGTTTTGCCGGAACAAATTGAATTGTCTGTTGTAAATAATACCAGCATTGATCTTGAAACACAAGCAAAAAAAATTGATGGTACAGGAATAAAAAACAGTAAAAGTATTCTTGAATTATTGTATCCAACTACGCATGAACTTAATATCATTCAAACTGAAAAAGAACAAAGCAGAACAAGCGAGTTGCGCATAAAAAATGCGAAGAAAAGATTGGAAAACCTCTACCCAGATTCTCATACGCTTGATGTAATTTTAAGTAATAATGCTTTCACCGTTTCACTTATTATAAAAAACGCTTCGCTTGATAAAATGCATAATAGTTGAAGATGAAACATTAGCGCAAAATGTTATCCAGGCTCATTTACAAAAAATTCCGGGGTTTGAATTAATTGGCATTTGCAACAATGCGCTTGAGGCAAAAGAATTTTTAGATATTACTGATGTTGATCTTATTTTTCTTGATATACAATTGCCGGGGATGACTGGTTTAAATTTTCTAAGAACGTTGCAAAATCCTCCGCTTGTAATTCTTACAACAGCTTATAGTGAATATGCAATTGAAAGTTATGAGTTTAATATTGCAGATTATTTGCTTAAGCCAATTTCATTTGAGCGGTTTTCAAAATCCATCAACAAAATTATTGATGGAGAATTATTATCTCAGAAAACAAAAAAGCAAACATCGTTAAGTGATCACATTTATATAAAGAGCAGTGGAAAATATTTTAAGGTAAATTTTTCCGATATTATATATATAGAAGGCATGAAAGATTATTTAAAAATATGCACCGCAAGTTCTACGGTTGTTACGCATCAAACAATGAATGAAATGGAAAAATCATTGCCTGCACAACAATTTATACGTGTACATAAATCATACATCGTTTCTATATCACGCATAAAAAGTATTTATGGAAACAATATCGAAACAAGCAAACTCAATATACCAATTGGAATTAATTATAAAGAAAAAGTAATGCAGTTAACAGGAAAGAAATTTCGATAAACATTATTGCTGCAAAATTTTTGAAATAATATTTCCAAACTGCCAAACATCTTCATAAGTATTATACAAAGGCACAGGCGCAACACGAATTACATTTGGCTCACGCCAGTCTGCAATTACACCTTCACCAGTTAACGCATCAAAAATTAGTGAACCATTTTCATGCATCAGCATAGAAACCTGGCAACCATGTTCTGCTTCACTTTCCGGTGTAATTATTTCAATACTCTTTTTATTATTTTTTTGATTGATGTTATTTAAAACAAAATGTAAGTAAGCAGTTAACGTTTTTCTTTTTGTATGAAGATTTTCAAAACCAGCTTCTTCAAAAATATCAAGAGAAGCTTTATGAGCAGCTAATAACAAAGCCGGCGGCGTACTTAATTGCCAGCCTTCTGCAGTATTTGTTGCATCAAATTCCTTTTCCATTTTAAAACGTGTGGTTTTATTGTTTCCCCACCAGCCCGCTAATCTTGGAAAGTATTTATCTGCTGCAAACTGCTCATGAATATAAGCGCCGGAAACTGCACCCGGACCTGAATTTAAATATTTATAAGTGCACCAGGGTGCAAAATCAACATTCCATTCATGCAGTTTTAATTCAACATTGCCTGCAGCATGTGCAAGATCAAAACCCGCATAAGCACCTGCATTATGTGCAGCCTGTGTAATATTTTTTATGTCGAAATATTGGCCGGTATAATAATTAATTCCGCTCAACAATACCAATGCAGTTTCACTTGAATATTGCTGAATTGTTGAAACAATATCTTTTGTGCGTAACGTATATTCTCCATCACGCGGTTTTATTTCTATAATCGCATCACCAGGATCAAAGCCATGAAATTGTACCTGCGATTCAAATGCATATTGATCAGAAGGAAATGCTTTTGCTTCACAAATTATTTTATATCTTTTTTTTGTTGGGCGATAAAAACTTGCCATTAATAAATGCAAATTCACCGTCAACGAATTCATCACGACAACTTCATGCTGCAAACAGCCAACAATTTTTGAAAGAGGTTTTGTAAGATGATCATGAAAATGCATCCATGGATTATTGCCTTTGAAATGTCCTTCTACACCAAGTGCTGCCCAATTATTTAAAACATCTTGTATTTCAGTCAATGTGTTTTTTGGCTGAAGGCCTAAAGAATTTCCTGTGAAATAAATACAGTCTTTGCCATTGTGTTGAGGAAATAAAAATTTTTCTCTAAAATGACTGAGTGTATCCTGTTGATCAAGTTGTTTAGCAAATGCAAGTGTGTTTTCAAAATTCATTTTGCAAAAATCCGAAGTAAAAATTCAAAATTCAAATCTGCTTATGGTTCATATTGCACAACCACTTTTGCATTTTTTTGCGTATCGCTTGAAATAAACAGTTGATATCTTTTTCCGCCGGTTGTAATAATCATTAAAGCAGTATTAGGTGGAATGCTGCCAAGATTATCAGCAACCATTACAAATTCATGCGTTGGCGTATTTGCATCAGCTTTAATATTTAATGTAATTGGTTTATCAGTTAAACCTTTTTTCCATGCAATAACTTCATTGTTATCATACACTGTAATTGTATCGCCATCAATATCACCATTATCATATAACTCAACTTTTATATCAGTTGAATTTGTATTAATAGTTTTTATTAAAGGATTACTTCTCGTTTTAATAACGTCTGGAACCGGAAGACTTTTTTTCAGTGGAATAACAATAGCCTGATTTTGCGTTGGTGGCGTTGTTTTAGCAATTGTATCTTTTTTTATTACAACCGGAGGCTGTAAATTTTTCTGTATTGGAGGCTTTGGCGGAGGCAGTGCTTTTTTAACAACTGTTGCATTAGCTTTCTTTATGCGATTGATGATATCATTTACCTGGCTTGAATTACTTACATCAACCTTATCATTAAAACCAGGCAACCTCTTTTTTAATGCGGCTAAAGTTTTTGGGCCAACAGAACCATCAGGCGTTACACCTAAAGCAGTTTGCAATTTTTTTGCGTTGTTTTTAGATACCTCACTTACAACAGGTGGCGCAACTTTAGGTTTAATATTATTTTGTGGTGAAGGAACAGCGCCGGGGTTTTTCTTCAATAAAAAATCTTCTTTATGAAAATCGGATTGCTGCACTCTTTCAAGATATACAGTACCGCCACCGCAATCTGCATTTGAGTTTGCATTTACGCTGGTGAATGTTCCGTGTAAAATTTCTTTGCCATCTTGTTTTGAATAGTCAAGGTTGCACGTCATTGCACACGCATCTGAATTGCCCTGAACTTTTAATTCTATCAGTTTTAATTCTTTTACAATAGCGCTTTTTGACTGAGGAAACCATATACCCTTGAATGTTGCTTTACCATAAAATACAGTTGTGCGATAAGAATAAGTAACGCCTTGCAACGAATTATTTTTTAATTGATTTATCTGTACTTCATATTTATAATATTCCTGGAAAGGTGCAACGCCTGCATAAAAACTTCCTCGCCAAATACCGGTTAAGTCTTGCGAAAAAACAGAAGCGGAAATAAGTAGTAATACGGAAAGAAACAAACTGCACTTCATGCTACAAATCTAATTTGCCAAATATCATTTGAAACTAAAGAAGCGTTAAGGTTTTAAATTTTTCCATGAATGATCAATGCGAATTTATCTTCCCTTCCATATAATCTCAGCCACATGCAGTTCCTGCGCTGTAAAACGTGCAAGCACAAAAAGATAATCGCTTAAACGGTTTAAATATTTTATTATGAGCGGCTCAACAAACAATTCATGTTGTTGCATATTTACACATAAACGTTCTGCACGCCTGCAAACGCAACGTGCAATATGTGTTGTTGAAACAGCAGCATGGCCGCCGGGCAAAATAAAATTTTTCATAACAGGAAGCTGCTCATTCATTGCATCAATCGCTTTTTCAAGTAATGCAATATCTTCTTCTTTTAAATCTGGAATATGCATTCCTGTTTCTTTATCCGGATCGCAGGCAAGCGAAGAACCAATCACGAATAAACGATCCTGAACGGCTTTCAAAATTTCACGCTGATGTTCATGCGGTGTGTAATCACTTACAAGCCCAATATAAGAATTCAATTCATCAATTGTTCCATAAGTATCAATCCGAATATCGCTTTTAAAAACTTTTGTTCCCCCAATTAAAGATGTTTTGCCTTTATCACCTGTTTTAGTATAAATTTTTATTGACATATTGAACAAATTTAAAGCAAGATCAATTCTTGTTTATAAAATTTGAAGCACCCGTAAACTATATGGGAATAAAATACACAAGCAAAAAATAATGATTACTAAGCTTTAGAATATTGGTTGAATATGTAAACAAAAATGGTTTGCTTGTGCAAACCATTTAATAGTAATAGAATATAAACCTAAGGTCTTATAATAACTTTTTCGGTTGGTGGTGGCGTACGTCGGTGTGCTTTTGTTCTTACCACGCAAGAAGACATCATTGTTGACAGCAACAATACTGCTATAAAAGGTTTCATTACTTTGCTAATATTTATTTTCATTTTATACAATTTTATAGAAACTTATATTATAAAATCATGCCATAATTAAATAAGAATTATATAGCGAGGTTGATGAAACTAACTAATACTTAGCGTGAACGCAGCCAGCTTTCGGGGTTATAATAACTGCCGCTACTGTTACTTACCATAAAAACAACCTGGCCATCTCCATCTTCGCCTTTATCGGCATTGCCTAAAACAGTTCCTGCATTTACCTGGGCACCACGTTGTACTTTAATAGAAGTAAGGTTACTGTAAGCAGTAAAGTATTTTCCATGTTTTATTACAACAGCTTGCTGGCCTCCAATATCAAATACTGCTGATACTTCACCATCTGCCACTGATTTTACAGTTGTTCCTACCGGAAGTGATATGGTAATTCCATCGCTGTTGCCTACAATTTTTGAATTAGGTATAGTATAACTTCCAAATGGAATAGTAACAATTCCTGCACTAACCGGCCAAGGCAACCTGCCTTTATTATTTTCAAAATTGAGTGAGCTTGTTAATCCCTCGGCAGTAGATTCCAATACATTGTATGTACGGCTGCTTTTTGTTGTATTTGCAACGCTGCCGGTATTATTATTATTAGTAGCAGGCGGTGCACTTGCTTTGCTATTCGCGGAATTATTATTTGCTGAGTTTGCTGCATTGTTAGCGGCTGCCGCAGCAGCTTTCTTCGCATCATCAAGTGCTTTTAAACGTGCGGCCTCTTTTTTCTTTGCAGCTGCAATTTCGCGGCTAATGATAGCAGAAAGAGCACCCTTTAATTTTTGCTGGTTGCGCTGGTTTTCTTTTATCTGGCTGGCCACATCACTTTCTTTACTCTTCAGATCTTTTAAAACATCGCCCTGCTCTTTTTTGTCTTCCTGCAAAACATTTAATTGTTTTCCCTGGTCAACCAATGCATCTTTTTTCTCTGTTTTATTTGAAGTGAGTGCGGAAACTTTTTCACCGAGTACCTGCTGAGTTTTTTGGATAGTGTTTACCTGTGTTTCCCTGTATTGTTTATAACTGCGCAAATATGCTATGCGTTTAATTGCATCATTAAAAGTGGTAGCCGAAAAAATAAAATTTAGATAATCATAATTGCTGCGATTCTTGTAAGCAAAAACCAGGCTTTTTGCGTAATTCATTTTAAGCGAATCCAGTTCAATCTTCATGTTATTGATCTCTAACTGGCTTGTATAAATTGTATTATCAAGCCTGTGCAGGTCTTTATTAATACTATTTATAAGTTCATTACGGGCAGCAATTTTTTTCTGAACTAAAGCAAGTGAACTTAAAGATTTTTTCTTGCTTGATTTTATTTGCCCAAGTGTTCTGTTGAGGTCATCAATTTCTTTTTGAAGCTGTTCCTGCTTTTGTTTGATCTCTTCTTTTGTGTCTTGCGCAACAGAAGCAACAACGATACTAAAGCAAACAAAAACTGCAAACAATTTTTTCATCATCAGTTTAAAGATTGTGATGGTTGCAAGTTAAACGCTCTGAAAATTTTATTCGTATTTGATTTTATAATTTTTTGAAATTGTAAACACAAAGCTTTGTGGCTGGTTAAAATTATAGTCTTTAAAATTCAATTGCAAACTTGCCTGGGAACTTCCTGTAACCTGGATATCACGGCTTGTTGAAAAATTCATATTATTCACTTCACTATAATCGTTGTAATAAATGTTTGCACTTATTTGCGAAGCGTTATTTACAGTTTGAAAATTGCTTTGCCCAAGCAAAAAATTATTTTTTGTAAATGCATAGAAATATTTCAATACATCGTTACCAGTAGTAACCGTAATAGAATCTTGTTTGAAATTATAGTTCAAACTATTGCTTGCAAATACTGGCTTACCTAAAATTATATTCTGAAAATCGCTGAACGTTAATGGCAGTTTTGTTATTTGCTGAAGATGTGCAATGCTGCTTAACTGAAGTGTTCCATCTAACTTATTAATTATTTTAATGCTGTCTGGCGTTACCAAAATTCTTGCGCCTTCAATATTTAACGGACCTGTTATTGACATCCAGATGGCGCTGTCTTTCTTCATTTTTATATAAACAGTTACATTGCCTGATGCCTGCGGCGAATTGAAATTAGCTTTAGCGCGTCCATAAAAAGTTGTAAAATCTAATGGCGTATTAATTATATCAGCAAGTTGTTGTTTTAAAATTTGGGTTGAATCAACTGGTTTTAAAACAACGCCTGGTGATTGAGTAACCACAGAATCTTTTACAACATGTTGCGCCTGTTTTGCTGTGTGGCATCCGCTTATAATTAATCCAAAAATTATACTTACTAAAAATAGTTTCTTCATGCTTTTATTTTCCTGTATGACCAAAACCGCCTTCACCGCGTTTAGATTCATTTAAAACTTTCACAAGTTGCCATTCTGCTTTTGCAACCGTTTGAAAAATCATTTGCGCAATTCTTTCACCATGTTGTATTATAAATGTTTCATTAGAAAGATTTATTAAAACAATTTTTATTTCTCCCCTGTAATCACTATCAACAGTACCTGGTGAATTTAAGCAGGTAATACCGTGTTTTATTGCCAAACCACTGCGTGGCCTAACCTGCGCTTCATAACCTAAGGGCAATTCAATAAATAAGCCAGTAGGTATTAACGCCCGTTGCATTGGTTCTAATTTAACAGGCTCTTGCAAATTCGCACGTAAGTCCATACCAGATGAACCTATGGTTTCATAAGCCGGTAAATTGTTTAATGAATTGTTGATGATATTTACTGTGATAGAGTTCATTTCTTATTCAGCGTTTATTTCGTTTAAAGTTGAATGTTGATGTGTTGTATATAACCTTAAACATTAAGCAAAAGGATTGTTGCTCTAAACTCTTTCAATCAAAACAGTTGCATAAGCAACCACACCTTCTTCTCTTCCAACAAAACCTAAATGTTCTGTCGTGGTCGCTTTTATTGAAATATCTTTTTCATTCAAGCCCAAAATATTCGCAATAACTTTTTGCATTTGCGCAACATGAGACTTTATTTTAGGTGATTGCAAACACAATGTGCTGTCAATATTAATAAGACTGTAATTTTCTTTTTGTAAAAGTTGATTAGTACGCTGCAATAAAATCTTGCTGTCAATATTTTTAAACTCATTTGAAGTATCAGGAAAATGTTCACCAATATCTCCTAAACAAGCAGCGCCTAACATCGCATCGCAGATGGCATGTAATAAAACATCAGCATCACTATGACCGAGTGCGCCTTTTGTATGTGGAATTTTAACGCCGCCAATCCACAAATCACGGCCTTCAACAAGTTGATGAAAATCTACGCCTGAACCTATTCTTATATTCATATTTATAAAAAAGAAAAGCGAAGGTAGCTGCCTTCGCTTTATTACAATATCATACAAATTTATTGTTGTGGTGCCAGATCAAACAAAACACCAAAACGCAATGTATTTGATAATGGATTTCTTGTAACTCCATTGCCGGAAGGTGCCAGGTAAGAAAAATTAAAATTAAATATTTGGTATTTCATTCCCACACCTGCAGTAAAATAACTGCGGTTGCCCATTTCCTTTGTTTCTTTATAATAACCGGCTCTTAGAGAAAACTGGTCATTATAAGTGTATTCGCCACCAAGCGAAACAGAGTAAGTACTCGCGCTAAACGATTTAAACCAACTGCTGAAAACACTTTGTGTATGATAATCATCTATCGCCTGGTTATCTATTGCTGTATCGCCGGTAAAGGTTGGAAAAGCCGGTACCAATAATTTATTTACATCCAAAGAAAGAGTTACTTTATGTTCTTCCTGGAAAGCCCACGTATATGCAAGACCTGCGCCCATGTTTGCTGGTATATAATCCTTGGTTGCAGCATTATCTGTATAACCAATTTTGCCACCAAGATTAGAAAGTGTAAGTCCATATGTTAAACCGCTGCCATCATCACTCGTGTTATCACCATATAAAGAAAGGTCTGCAGCAAAAGTATTTCCGGCTTTATATGTAACGCCGTTTGTTGCCACACCGTTTGCCAAAGACGAATTAATATATCTTAAAGCAACACCAATACCGAGCGCATCTGAAATCTTTCTTGAATACCCGAGATCAAGTGCAAACTCATGAGGACGGCCGGTATTTAATGGACTTCCGAAAGCATCCGTAAATTGAATTTGACCAAGGTTAAAATAGCGAATGCCACCGGAAAATGCCTGGTCTTCATCCAGCTTATGATAACCAGCCAGCGTTATCATATAAACATCCTGTGCAATATCTTTAAGCCAGGGAGTATAAGTTACGCCAATTGCATCAGTAGTTGTAGAAAATGGAATTTTACCTAGATCCCAGAAACCCGCGTTAGCATCAGGGCTCAAAGCAATACCTGCATCGCCCATACCGCCTGAACGCGCATCGGGAGAAATACGTAAGAAAGGTACTGCAGTAGTTACGATGTTAATAGCAGCAGACTGCGCAATAGCAGAAGAAATATAACAGCAGCCCAGCAGTAAAAGGCAAACTGATGCCAATAAATTTTTTTGCATTATTTTTTTAATTTAATCATTTTGGTTCTTGTACCGGTTTCAACACGTTAGCGTGAATTCTGTAAAAGGGTAAAATTTTCTCGATAGAAGTTATTAAGACGATTAAAAATGATTAGTTAGTATAGCAAATATGTAATTTTTTCGGTTTTCTACCAATTATACGTAAAAAAAGATAAACAAGTCTGCAATTTGGGTTTGTTATTTTCTGCCCCGCACAACTTTATAAATTTTTACAGCACTCATCAGCAACAGTACAAAACATATAAGCCCAACTAAACCCCAAACAAAACTAATACTCTCTTTTACAGTTGCAAGCATTACAATCGCCACCAAAAAAATAGTAGCTACTTCGTTCCACAAACGCAATTGTTGTGATGAATATTTGAACACACCTTTTATTTGCTGTTTATAAATCTTATGTATCGAAAAATGATAAATATATAATAACAATACAAAGCAAAGTTTTACTAATAACCAGCGCGCCTGTTCAGTAAAAAAAACATTGTTCCATCCGCCATCAAACAAAACACTTAGTCCAAGAATTAAAGTAAGAATTGCCGATGGCCAGGTAATACCAAACCATAGTCTTTTCATCATTACAGAAAATTGTTCATGCAATGCAATTTTTACAATTTCTTCTTTCGCATTTGCTTCAGTATTATAAATAAAAAGACGCGGCATATAAAATAAACCGGCAAACCAGGTTACAACAAAAATTATATGTAATGCTTTCAAATATTGATATGTCATAAACTATGAAACTATCATTTCATTGTCGCCTGCAAAATAATTCTTTAACCATGTTGTAACCGTTTGTACCCATAAAGGCTGCGTATTCATGCATGGAATAAAATCAAAGGATTCGCCACCAGCTTCTAAAAAACTTTCTTTAGCGCGTATGCCGATTTCTTCTAACGTTTCCAGGCAATCACTAACAAAAGCAGGGCAAACAACTAACAATTTTTTTATTCCTTCTTTTGGTAATTGTGGTAATCTTTCTTGTGTTGAAGGTAAAAGCCACGGATCTCTTCCAAGCCTTGATTGAAATGTTTGTTCAATCTTTTGTGATGGAATTTGCAAAGCTTGCGATACAAGTTCAGTTGTAGTTATTGTTTGATGGCGATAACAAAATTTATGTGCAACAGAATCTTTATGGCAACAATCGCTTACCTGCAAACAATGCGCATGTGTAACATCGCTTTTCTTAATATGACGTTCGGGCAAACCATGATAACTGAATAAAATTTTATCGTATTCATTATTCAAATAAGGCCTCATACTTTCAGCCAATGCATGTATATAAAGCGGGTTGTTATAAAATGGTTTTATAGTTACCAATGCAGAAGTATATTTTTTCTTTGCATGAACAGAACGTATATCTTCCACAGCAGTTTCGTAGCTGCTCATTGCATAATGTGGATACAAAGGCACTAAAACAATTTCTTCAAGTCCTGGATTTTCATCATGCAGTTTTTTTAAAACATAAGTTGATGATGGATTCCGGTAACGCATAGCAAGCTCAACAGGTTCATCAAAATTTTTCTGTAACTCTTTTTGAAATTGTTTGCTGATAACAATTAAAGGCGAACCTTCTTCAACCCAAATTTTATTGTATGCCTCAGAAGAATTTTTTGCTCTGAATGGAACAATAATTCCTTTTACCAGCAATGTTCTTAAAAGAAAAGGCTTGTCTATTACTCTTTCATCCATTAAAAATTCTGTGAGATATTCCTTTACATCTTTTACTTCTGTTGAATCAGGCGAACCTAAATTCATTAAAATTATAGCACGTTTATGTGTATTCATTCGGGCTGCAAAAATAGAATGTGTTTAGTTGAAATAAGATTAAAACTAAAATATAAAACATGACATTAGTATGACAGTTTTAATGATTTTATACATGCTTACAAAAAGTTGATAAACTAAATTTGCGCAGTTCGATAGCAGTAGCATGGATATTAACAAATTTTGCGTAGCAGGTATTAATTACAAAAAAGCGGATGCTGAATTACGCAGCCTTTTTGCAATTAATAATGATCAGTATAAAAATCTTCTTGCCAACGCATCTTCATTTGGATTAAAAGAAATCTTCGTTCTTTCTACCTGCAACCGCACCGAAATTTATGGCATCGCAGAAAACGCCGATGACATGGTAAATCTTCTTTGTCTTGAAACTTTGGGTGATGTACAAACCTTTTATCAATCATCATACATAAAAAAAGGTATAGCAGCTATTGAACATATTTTTGATGTTGCTGCAGGATTGGATTCTCAGATACTTGGCGATTATGAAATTGTTGGCCAGCTAAAATCGGCTGCAAAATTTTCAAAGCAACATAATTATTTAGGTTCAAACCTTGAACGTTTGATAAATACCGTATTGCAATCTTCCAAATTAATTAAGAACAGAACACAGCTAAGCAGCGGTACAGTTTCTGTTGCTTTTGCCGCAGCGCAATACATAAAAAAGAATATAAAAAATATTCTTGATAAAAATATTTTGGTAATTGGCACAGGCAAAATAGGAAGTAATACAAGTAAAAACATTGTTGATTATCTCGGCACAAAAAATATCACACTTATAAATCGTTCTCCCGAAAAAGCTATTGAGCTTGCAAGCAAACTGAATATAAAGTTTGCTGATATAAGTAATTTGCAACAGCAAATTGATGCTGCGGATATTATTCTTGTAGCCACGAATGCTGAAGAACCAGTTGTGCTTGCATCACATATTAAACCCGGTAAAATCAAATTAATTATTGATCTTTCTATTCCATGTAATGTTGCAGAAGATGTGCGCAACATGCAAGGTATTACAATGATTAATGTTGATGAATTATCAAAGCTGAAAGATGATACGTTAAAAAAACGCGAAGCAGAAATTCCAAAAGCAAAAGAAGTTATCGCCGAAGCGATGGATGAATTTATTGACTGGAATGCAATGCGCCGTCACGTTCCCATGCTGAAAGATTTAAAAAGTAAATTGAAAGAACTTCAATCTTATTCCACAATAATTAATGCAGAAAGTGCACTGTGCGAAGAAACACTTAATGTAAAAATTCAGCGCGTAGTAAATGAGACTGCAGGTAAAATAAAAAAAACCGATACCAAAGGCTGCCAATATATTGCTGCAATAAATGAGTTTATTTGCACTGCATAAAATATGGCAAATTCAATA
>JBDUBY010000399.1:0-4487 GCA_040003735.1 Parafilimonas sp. | reverse complement strand
CACGGAGAAGTTAGCACGAACACAAAGACTGGTGGTCAACCCCGGTCGGCCTAACTGGTGTTACGTCGGCTCTATGTTCAGTTTATCCTTTTATCTCCACCCCCGAGACGAGAGGGCATGTCTGCCAAAATTTCATCACCCCACAGTATATAAAGAACTATTCGCGTTTGCTGATGCAATATTAAAACAGAATTTTAATTCAATAGAAATATTTCAAGTTAAATTTATAAATTATAGAAATTGTTTAATAAAGAGTTATTTTTATTGATAAAGTTCTAAAAAATATACTTATAATGCCCAGCAATTTAAATCTTGACAAACTGGATTTTCAAATCATCCAGGCAATGATGGATAATGCAGATATTTCTTATGCTGACCTTGGTAAAAGATTATTTGTTTCAGGCGGAACAATTCATGTCCGTATAAAAAAGTTGCAGGAAGTGGGAATAGTAAAAGGAACTAAACTGCATGTTGATCACAAAATTCTTGGCTATGATGTAATTGCTTTCATCGGCATTTTTCTTGAAAAAAGCTCTTTGTATGATAATGTTGCAAGAGAGCTTAAAAAAATTCCTGAAATAGTTCGTCTTAATTATACAACAGGAAATTACAGCATGTTTGCAGAAGTGGTTTGTAAAGATATTGCCCGGTTGAAATTTGTATTGCATGATGCATTGCAAAAAATAAAAGGCATTGAACGTACTGATACTATTATTTCTTTAGAAGAAAGCTTTTCGCGAAATGTATTGATGGAAGAATTGCGCTCGGATGCTGCAAAGCGATAGATTACAAAAATGTTTTAGACATATCTTTTTTAAAAATCAACTCAGCAAATGCTCATGATCACAATCATTTACATGGCAATGATTGGCTTTACGGCAATCGCGATAATTTAAAACATGCGCACCGATAATTAAAGTGGCAGCAGGAATCAGCAGGTATAATTCTTCACTGATAAAAACTTCTTTCAATACTAAAAATGCTAAACCCACTAAAAAAATAATCAGCGGCAATATTTTGTGATGATGTTTTTTCCATCCATGAAATAAAGCATAAGAACCAATAATGCCGGCGAAAGCAATCATGCTGTATTCAAATATTTTATTATGAAGAATTTCTAATCCAAACATTGGCAAACTTGTAAAAAATAAAGGCAATACTGCACAATGAATAGCACAAGCCAACGATGCGGAAATTCCTATTGTATCAAGATTAATCTTCTTTAATGTTTTTATCATTGCAACAGCAAAAGTAACCTTTTGCAACTATGTTGCAAAACAATTTCGTTAACAAATACTTGCTCCTGCATTTCATAAATTTGCATAAATGAATAAAAAAGTACTTGGCTATATTGGTTTCTTTGTTGCACTTACTGCAATATTCCTGGTTTTTATTTTTGCGGGAACGGATAACTGGAAATCAAAATCGCCGGTTATAAGTTATGTAAAGCCTTTTGTTTTTACAACACAGGATAAGAAGCCTTTTACTGAAAATGATATGCATGGAAAAGTGTGCGTTGTAAATTTTTTCTTTACTACATGTAAAGGTGTTTGCCCGATCATGAACAATAACCTGGATAAAGTGTATGACGAATTTAAAAGCGAAAAAGATTTTCTTATCGTATCGCATACCTGCGATCCTGAAACTGATTCTGCTGCCCAGTTAAAACATTATGCAGATTCAATGAAGGTGGATACGCACAAATGGATTTTCTTAACAGGAAGAAAAGATAGTTTGTACAACGCAGCAAGAAACAGTTATTTAATTGATGATCCTAATAACAATGTGGGCAATATAAACGACCAGTTTTTACATTCGCAGTTTGTGGCTTTGGTTGATAAATTTGGTAATGTTCGCGGGCAGGTTTATGACGCATTGAAACCAAATGATGTAAAGCTGATGGAAGAAAGTATAAAATCTTTATTGAAAGAAACAAAGCCGCCGGCAACAACCACAACCGGAACAACATTTGCGCAATAATATAGAAATGAAAACAAGCAGTACAGAGATTCTAAAAAACAGCGGGCTTAGTATAACTGATAAGAGGTTGAAAATTTTAGAACTGTTTCAAAAAAACAGCAAGGCACTTTCTCATGCTGATATTGAAAGCTTGAGCGAAAAACATTTTGACCGTGTAACTATTTATCGTACGCTGCAAACTTTTGTTGATAAAGGCATTGTTCATACCATACCAACTGCTGATAATTCAATCATGTATGCTTTGTGTAAAGAAGCATGCAGCGAAGGTCATCATCACGATAACCATGTACATTTTTTATGTGAAGAATGTGGCACAACTTATTGCCTTGAAAATGTAAATATTCCTGAATTAAATATTCCAAAAGGGTTTACGCTGCATCAAACAAATGTATTAGTTAATGGAGTTTGTAAAAATTGTAAGTAGTTATCTCCGTTTAAATCCCTGCGACTAATAAAATATCGCACAGAGCCAGCTGAGAAAACAGAGATTATTAAAAAGCATACCGCTTTTCTTCAATCATTTTATCAGCAATTCTTCTTTTTGCAGCCTTTGAATTATACGGCTGCACTTTTGTAAATCTTTTCAAGCCGATATGCATAATTCTTAATTCATCGCCATCGGCAAAAGCATTCAATGCATCTTTTCCATGTTTATTAATGCGATCAGCAGCATCATAAATAAATGCGTTCACAATATCTTTTTGTAATGAAATGCTGTCCTCACCATTCTTTTGCGAAAGTTTCATTAACCGAAGCAGCGAACTTTCTGCAAGAAAAGTATCAATGGCCATGTCTGCGATGTGCATTAAAATTTCCTGTTCTTTATCAATATTCATCATCAGCTTTTGTACCGCAGAACCTGCTATCATTAATATTGCTTTCTTAAAATTGCTGATGTATTTTTTTTGTTGATCATACAAGCCATCATTGTCTTCATTAAAATCAGGAATACTCATTAATTCATTTGAAACCGCCATCGCAGGTTCCATTAAATTTAGTCTTCCTTTCATAGCACGTTTCAATGTCATGTCTAAAATCAACAATCGGTTTATTTCATTCGTGCCTTCATAAATCCTGTTAATGCGGCTATCACGGTACACTTTCGATATTAAATATTCATCACTAAAACCATTGCCACCATGAATCTGCACTCCTTCATCTGCAACAAAATCCAGCACTTCACTTCCATATACTTTTAATATCGCGCATTCAATTGCATATTCTTCTGCAGCACCTAATAAAGCTTCTGTGTGCGATTTGCCTTTTGCTTCCAGTTGATGTTGTTTTTCTTCAATCCAGTTTGCAGTTCTGTATAATCCACTTTCACTTGCCCATACACGTATCGCCATTTCTGCAAGCTTGTCTTTTATCGCTCCAAAATTTGCAATGGCAGTTTTAAATTGTTCTCTTGTTACCGCATATTCAACAGACATATTCAATGCGCTTTTTGCACCTTGTGTAGTTGCGGCGCATAATTTTAACCTGCCAATATTTAAAATATTGAAAGCTATCAAATGACCTTTGCCAATTTCGCCCAACACATTTTCAACAGGCACTTTACAATCCTGGAAATACAACTGCACAGTTGATGAACCTTTGATGCCCATCTTGTGTTCTTCCGGCCCGTTAGTGAATCCT
Organism: Parafilimonas sp.; assembly: GCA_040003735.1. Lineage (GTDB taxonomy): Bacteria > Bacteroidota > Bacteroidia > Chitinophagales > Chitinophagaceae > Parafilimonas. Next base: position 869 of record JBDUBY010000399.1, on the reverse strand, counting down.
TCATAACCGCGTTCAACAATAAAGCCGGTGAATTTATCACCATCAACTTTTGCAAACACTGTAAAAATATCAGCAAAGCCTCCGTTTGTTATCCAGCATTTCTGGCCGTTCAATAGATAATATTTTCCATCATCACTTAATCGTGCTGTTGTTTTAGAACTCAATGCATCGCTGCCCGCATTCGGTTCAGTTAAACCATACGATCCAATCCATTCGCCACTTGCAAGCTTTGGAATATATTTTTGTTTTTGCGCGTCTGTTCCAAAATAAAAAATAGGCAAAGAACCAATGCCTGAATGTGCAGAAATAGCAACAGAAAAAGAAAAGCCATCGCCTAATCCTTCGGTAATAATGGTTGATGTAATAAAATCTTTATTAAGCCCGCCATATTCTTCAGGAAATGATGTGCTCAATAATCCCTGCTCGCCTGCTTTCGCAAGCAGCGAACGCATTAATCCCTTTTCCAAACTGTCAATACGATCTAATATCGGGTACACTTCAGTTTTAATAAACTGTCGGCACATATCACGTATCATTTTGTGCTCTTCTGTAAAATCTTCACAAATAAAAATATCATCGGCATTACTTTCTTTAATCAGCCATTCTCCACCTTTAAACAATTTTTTATTTTGTACAGATTCCATAATCAATAATTTTTATTTAGAATTTTTTGTAGCCAGCTTTTGTACAAATGGCATCACGGTTGTGTCACTCCCTTGTACTGTATATTTTTATGGTAAAGAAACTTAACGATTCAAATTATCATACACTTTTTGTAACACTGTTTTTACTGTTTCAATATCTTCTTTTTTCACACCATTCAATGCTTCGTCCATTGTTTGATTTGCAAGTTCTAATGTTGTATCCTG
>JBDUBY010000238.1:0-15275 GCA_040003735.1 Parafilimonas sp. | reverse complement strand
GTTGGGTGCTTGAAAAATTAATGCGCAAAGCATGGATGTATTGGCAGGGAAGATCTGGCGGACCAACATGGAATATGCAATATGCGTTCAGAGGTCACATGGTATTATTATGCAATCAGCAAACATCATCTGATGGCGAAGCGATAGCTGAAGGTTTCAGAAGATTGGGTTTTGGTAAAGTGATTGGCATGCGCACATGGGGCGGAGAAATTTGGCTTTCATCAGATAACAGGCTTGTTGATAATGGCATTGCTTCAGCAGCAGAAACGGGTGTGTATGGACCAGAAGGTAAATGGCTGATTGAAGGCAGAGGTGTTGAACCTGATATTACGATTGATGACCTGCCTTTTGAAACATATAAAGGCAAAGATGCGCAGCTTGAATATGCTGTTGATTATCTTAAAAAAGAAATAAAAGATAATCCTGTTGTTGTGCCGCCTGCGCCGCCGCATCCTGATAAATCATTTAATTATGATACGCATAAATAATTTAGAATAGTTATGCGTTGACTTTTCAAATTATTGTCTTGTCAATATTGCTTAACTAAGTTTTCTTTTTTTAGTATAGATGTAAGCCCACCATATCAATAAAAATTGTAACGGTAAGCGAAGAATAGCTAACCAGAAATATGGGTTATTGTTTCGATAATAATTAACGCACATTTGAATATTTGCAGGATACACAGCAATGAGCAATGCAATTATTAGCCAGGCCGCAATATGCTTAAACTTGTTATTAAAAAGTAATGCGCCAAAAATTATTTCACAGCCACCGCTTACATAAACGAGCCCAGTTTTATAAGGAAGAGACGCAGGCATAATTGATAAATAAACAGCAGTATTACAGAAGTGATTTATACCTGCAACAATATATAAAACCGCCATTAAGTAAATGCCAATATTCTTATACAAACAATTGTTGTTGATAGTTTACAATAAAAAATAATAGCGAATTAACCTTGAAGCGTTAATAAAAGTTTTATAAAAAATGATTAATAAATGGTAATTAAAATGTCTTTGATGCCATTTCTTTGTTGGCTGCTTTGTAAATCTTTTTCTGTTTCCAGTCGTACCATTTATGCGGCATTGTTTTCTTCATTAAGCTATCAATATTACGCATACCTATAAGGTTCCAGCCGCCATTTATTTTGCCGCCAAGTGTTTTATTCCAGGCTCTTAAACTCATAGCAAAACCGCTTTCTAAATATTCCATGTGATGCCAAAAGCCACTTGGCATATATAAAGTATCACCATGTTCCAATATTACATCATAGCCATGTGTAAGTTTAAGCGCGGGATACTTTTCAATATCTACTTTGCTTTTTGCGCTATCATAATAATTGCTAAAATCTGCAAGGCTTAATACTTCAAAAGGCTTGCGGTAAAGTTTATTTTTTTCTTCGTTGGGAAATAACAGCACTCTTTTCTTTCCTATAAATTGTGTATGAATGAGGTTAGGAAGATCAATATCAAAATGCATGTGCGTGATAGATCCTTTGCCGCCCGCAAACATAGATGGCATACTTTTTAAAAAACCTTTTACATACTCATCAGGCCAAATAAAATCATTTTTCAGTTGGGGCGCATGAGAAAAAATATTGAAGAAAAAAATACGCCATTCAGCAGGGCCTTTACTTATCATATCAATATAATCACCAAAAGAACTATAACCATCTGCTTTATTTATTGGCGTATAAGCATCACTTTTTACATTATTATATATTGGTATTTCTTTATCACCCGCAACCTGCTTCAAATAATCCCATGTCCATTTTGTATAAGCTGGCCATTTTTTTGAAAGATTGCGTAAAACCACAGGTTTGTTTAGATTGAAATATTCAGCTTTAAATTGTTCTGGCGTAATGTCATAAACAACGTCAATAGAACGAAGTTGCATTTGAATTAATTTCTGTAAATGTACGTTTACGGCTGTTGTTGAATTGTTATCTTGCTTTTTTGCAAACGTTTTAATTTAGAATAATATCAGTACGGTAATCATTTTTACTTCAAACTAAACTTCACATACTCAATTTTATGCTTATGGATTTGCAGCATGAATTAAACTTTAATTATGTTTCAATTGATGATATAAATGACGTTGAATTCAACACGGCTTCAATAAAATTAAATGTTTTAAGGCTTGATAAAATACATCCTGTTGTCAGCGGTAATAAATGGTTTAAATTAAAATATCATCTGCAGCAAGCTATTAAAAATAATTGCGCTTCTGTTGTAACATTTGGAGGCGCTTTTTCTAATCACATACTGGCAACGGCATATTGTTGTAATAAGCAAAATATATCATGCACAGGCTTTATAAGAGGAGAAGAGCCAGCGCATTATTCACAAACATTATTGGATGCGAAAGCACTAAATATGCAGCTTATATTTTTAAACCGTGAAGATTACGCAAATAAAAAATCGGAAATAAAAGTAAATAAATCTGTCTATTTTATTGCGGAGGGTGGTTATGGAGAAACAGGTGCGAAAGGCGCAGCAGAAATCTTAGACTTTGTCCAACATCTTTCGGATTACGATTATATAATTTGTGCTTGCGGAACGGGAACTATGCTTGCGGGTATTGCAAACGCCGGCTTATCAAATCAACAATATATTGGCATAAGTGTAATGAAAAATAATTTCAGCTTGCAGGATGAAATGCTTTTGTTAGTGAATGATGAAGCCAAAAGCAGGGTAAAAATTTTGCATGATTATCATTTTGGTGGTTATGCAAAATATACGCAGGCATTAATTGATTTCATGAATAAAATATATCAAACGCACAAGCTGCCGCTTGATTTTGTATATACTGCGAAAGCTTTGTACGCCATTTATAATCTTACTGAAAAAAAATACTTTAAGGAAGGTTCTAAAGTTCTTTTTATTCATAGCGGTGGGCTGCAAGGCAATCGCTCACTTGGTAAAAAGTTAATCAATGAATCTAATAATATAGTTTAAGCGCATAGGGCCATTAATCCAATAAAATAAAAAGATACCTTAAACAAATTATCAAAAACCTTAAATGTATTTCTTAGTGAAGCTGCTTGTTCAGAGGAAAATTTTGAAAGAAACCTGAGCGTATTTTTTTTAATAACAAATGTATAATAAGGAGGCTTTTCAATTTCAACAGGATTAAATAATTCTTTAAACCGTATTAAATTATCGCTTCCACCAAAGCTAATGTTATAAAACTCTTTTTGTTCTTTATAAAAGCAATCTTCCATAACAAAATAATGCAGTTTAGCTGGCGGCGATTCGCTCGGTTTGAATCCTTTAACTGCCAATGCGCTTGTATAGTGGTAAAAAGACTGCCCATCTTTTACAATCATCACTGCATTTACAAGTTCACCATTTAAATAAGCAACATAAAAATCGCATAGGTTATATTTTTTGCCTTCTTTATAAATGGCTTCATATATTTTAAAAGGTAAAAAACCATAACCTTTAGTGTCGCTTACATCTTTAAAAAGTTTGCGTATGTCTGCAAGTTTTGCTTCATCTTCCACTTTAGAAAATTCGTAAGGCAGCCTTCCCGCCAAAACAATTTTTCGTCTGCATTGCATTTTAAAACCAGCCAATAATTCTGTTTCAGGTTTATTGTAGATATTAAGGTCAAACTCAACTTTTAAATGAAACGGGAAATAAATTTTTGTTTCAAAAGTATCATCTGTTTTTAAATAGGTATTGAAAGAAGAATTCAGATCCGGTCTTATTTGCAAATGCATATAATTGCTTTTGCGCGCAAAATCCTTAAGGCTTTCAATCATTTTTTTAACGTTTCCATCTGCATTTAAAAGTATTGGCCCACCATCAATTACCCCAACTTTAAATGGAAAGAAACCAATTTCAATTATAGCAGCATACGCAAGTTCTTTCTGCTCTTCCACATACTTTACAAAAACGGCATTTGAGAGAAAAGAGTTGTATTCACTTGATACATAATAAGGATATTGATCAAATACGGCTTTGGTTGCCTTAAGTGTGTAATTGAACAAATGTGTATCCTTTTTAGGTATTCTTTGCCAGGGCATGAAATAAATTTAATGATAATTAGTTTATATCCTTTGCTTGCAAATTATATGCTGATTTGCGGTGAAAATAAAATATCTTCATTTATTTGATTTAAAAATTTAGACAATTATAAAACCGGGTAATTTATAAGTTGACTATTAACACATGCAATGAGTTTAGCCATTTTCGCTTATTATCTTTTATTAGCTGTAATTGCAGGCGGTGTTTTTTTTTACAATCGCATGTACAATAATCTTACCTCAAGAAACAGGGAATTGCTGCATGAGAAGAATTTGGTTGAATTAAAATCAAAAGCTTTTAGCAGCCAAATGAATCCGCATTTCGTATATAATTCTTTAAGTGCGGCACAATATCTTGTAATGATAAATGAAAATAAAAAGGCATTTAATTACTTATCAGATTTTTCGTTGCTGTTGCGGCAAATGTTTGAGAATGCAAGAAAACCTTATGTGCCTTTTAATGATGAAATAAATTTTGTAAAGCGATATATTGAATTAGAAAGATTAAGATTTAATAACAGTTTTACTTACACAATAGATACAACAAAATTAGAAGAGTCAAGAAGTTACTACATTCCAACTATGATGATTCAGCCAGTTGTTGAAAATGCAATAAGGCACGGATTGGCGCCAAAGAAACACGATGGTGAGCTAAAAATAGATTTTTATATTGAGCAGGAAATGATGATATGCAAAGTAGATGATAATGGAATTGGTTTGAAGAAAGACCTGCAAAGTTATCCGCGTTACGAAAATTCAGCCATTAGAATAATAAGTGAAAGATTAAGATTGTCAGGCGATGGAACAGACGAAAAAGGTCATATAAATATTACTGATAAAAAGTTAAACGGAGGCGAAGGCGTTTTGGTTGAATTAGCCTTGCCGATTCAAAATAATTAATCATTTTTGTACAAAATCTAATATCATGAAAAACGTAAGAACCGCTATCCTTGACGATGAGATTTCAAACATCGAAATTTTAAAAAAGATACTTCTCGATTGTGAGAGTGTAGAAGTTGTCTGGACTGCCGATAACCTCGATGACGCACTGGCAAATATAGAAAGAGAAAGAGTTGACGTTGTTTTTATGGACATTCAACTTCCGCCGTATACATCTTTCGAATTGCTTCCAAAAATTACAAATCTAAATTTTGAAATCGTATTTGTAACTGCTTACCAGGAATATGCCGTTCGTGCATTAAAGATGGCAGCTATGGATTATATTTTAAAACCTTTTAAAGAATCAGACATTGTCAGCGCCATTGAAAAAGTAAGAAATAAACAAAATAAGTATGGAGAAATTACAGGACTTGTAAAAAATTATTTTACCAATTCACCTGAAAATTTTTCAAAAATTGTAGTACATGTTGCCGATGGTTACGATATTGTTGACATAAATAAAATAATGTACATCGAAGCATTAGATAGTTATTCTAAATTAAAATTAAGCGGCAACACAACTTACGTTGCTTCGCGTTCTTTAAAAGATTTCGAAGAGCTGTTAACTGAAAAAGGGTTTTATCGCGTGCATAAATCTTATTTAATTAATGTGCGCCACATGATAAAAATTGTGAAAGGCGTTGGTGCTTCAATCATCATGACTGATGGCGCTTCCATACCAATTTCTGCACGTAAAAAAGATGTCTTTTTCGAAGAACTAAAAGGAGTAATTTCTTTCTAATAATTTTTTGTTACCAGCTTTTGTATTGCAATTGATCACGGTTGTGTCACTCACTTGTACTGTATAATTTCAATCGGCTTTCATTTTATATTCAAACACCAAATAATTTTCAATTAGATTATATAACGAAAGACATGAAGAGATAAACTTCATGTCTTAAATAATTATTGCAAGTATTAATTATAATATACTATTGTCTAAGGATGGTTGACCGTTTACTGATTAATTCATCCCATCTGTAACAGCTTCTTTATAAATTTTATTTACCAATCCCTGTAATACTTTTCCAGGGCCAACTTCAGTAAAATGCGTTGCGCCATCTGCAACCATTGCCTGCACACTTTGCGTCCATCTAACAGCGCCCGTTAATTGCGCAATCAAATTATTTTTTATTGCTGATGCATCTGTTACAGCAACTGCAACTACATTTTGATATACGGGGCAACTTGCTGCATTAAAATTCGCGGCATTAATTGCTGCAGTTAATTCTTCTTTTGCAGGTTCCATTAAAGATGAATGAAAAGCGCCGCCAACAGGTAACAATAAAGCACGTTTTGCACCAGCTTCTTTCATACGCACACAAGCAACATCAATTGCTTCTGCAGAACCGCTGATTACCAATTGGCCTGGACAATTATAATTTGCTGCAACAACAACTTGCTCATGACCTAATTCATTTGCAACAGCAGCACAAACTTCTTCCACTTTTTCATCTGGCAAACCTAATACTGCAGCCATTGTTGAAGGGTTTATTTCACAGGCTTTTTGCATAGCTTCTGCACGTATACTTACAAGTTTTAATGCATCTTCAAAACTTAAAACATTGTTGGCAACCAATGCTGAAAATTCTCCTAAAGAATGACCTGCAACCATATCTGGTTTTGCATTGCTCAATGTTTTAAATGCAATTACTGAATGTAAAAAAACTGCAGGTTGTGTAACGTTTGTTTGCTTTAGTTCTGCATCAGTTCCGCTGAACATAATATCGCTGATGCGAAAGCCAAGAATTTCGTTTGCCTGTTCAAATAATTCTTTTGCCTGTACATTGTTCTCATATAAATTTTTTCCCATTCCACTGAATTGAGAACCTTGTCCAGGAAATATGTAAGCGTGTTTCATACAGCATTTTTATAGCAGCAAAAATATGCCAGTTGAAATAGAAAATCGATTGCTTAATTTTGTAATATGGGTTTTGAATTATCAATACAGGATATACCACATTATACTTATAAAGATTATGAGTTGTGGGAAGGAGATTGGGAATTAATAAAAGGGATTCCTTACTCAATGTCGCCGGCACCAAGCTGGAGACATCAGGATTTTGGAAGTAATTTTGTGACTGCCTTTAAAACACAAATAAGAAAAAATAAAAAAGATTGTGTTTGCAGAGTTTTGTATGAATGTGATTGGATTATAAATGATGATACCGTGGTTCGACCTGATGTAATGATTGTTTGCGAACCAATTGAAGGAAATTATCCAACCAAACCACCTGTATTAATTCTTGAAATACTTTCTCCTCAAAGTTTATTAAAAGACAGGAATACAAAATTTAATTTATATCAATCTTACGGCGTAAAATATTATTTGATTGCGAACATTGATAAAAAAGAAATTGAGTGTTTTCAATTAATTGATAATCGTTATAAACAGACTGAAAGTGTAAATACTTTTCAGATCACAAATCTGTGCAATGTAGAAGTGAATATTTTGGAATTATTTGAAAGTTAATTGTTGCCATGAAAAACTTCAGTACAAGGGAGTGACACAACCGTGATGCCATTATTATAACTGCCGGTAACATAAAATTTCTTCTTCAATTAAAAATGTACATTCCATGTTACAGTTGGAATTACGGGAAACAATGAAACCTGTTTTGCAGAAATATTTAATGAAGAGTTTGCAACATCTCCGGTTTGATCGAAATAATAAAAATATGGATTTTGCCTGCTGTAAACATTGTACACGCTAAACACCCAACTATCAGTATATTTTCGCGGCTTTTTGTGTTTTGGAGTATACGTTGCAGCAAAATCAAGACGATGATAAGGCTTCATGCGATATGCGTTGATGTTGCTATATTCCTGCGTAAGCACGCCGCCAACAAAATAAAAACGTTCAGGTAGCGAGATGGCATTGCCTGTTCCAAAAACAAACGTTGAAGATAATTTCCATTTTGGTGAGAGTTCGTAAATACCAACAACAGAAAGATCATGACGACGATCGTATTTGCTTGGATATTTGTTGCCATCATTAAGATCAGGAAACTTTCTCCATGACCACGAAAGTGTATATCCGATCCAGCCGGTAAGTTTTCCTTTTACTTTATTTATGAATACTTCGCTGCCATAACTCCAGCCTTTTCCAAACACAAAACTTTGTTCAGGATCGCTTAAAGATGGCGTATAACCTTCAGCATATTCTATTTGATGCTTCATTGTTTTGTAATATAATTCCAGCGAAGTCTCAAACATGTTATTTGAAATATTTTTAAAATAACCAGCAGCATACATAATACCATCCTGGGGTTGCACACGATAGGTTGATGGCACCCAAATATCTGTTGGCAATGTTGTACCGGCACTACTTACCAAATGTATATATTGAAGATTTCGCGTAACGGATGCCTTGATCGAATTATCATTATCAAATGCATAACGAATAGTAAAACGTGGCTCTAAACCTCCATAATTTTTAATTGGTTTTCCACTACCATATATTGTGCTGTCAAGCTTATTTCCGTTTGCGTCTGTTGAATATGCGGTGTATGGTCCAACCTGCTGAAAAACGCTGTAACGTAATCCATAATTTATTTTGATACGCTTGCTTACATCCCAATCATCCTGTATGTAAATGCCATATTCATTTGCAAATTTTCTTTGTGTGTTTGCGGGATGAAACACAACAGAATCCTGTGTACCACTTGCAACACTTGGATAAAAAGTATGATACGTATATTGACCGCCAAATTTTATTTTGTGTGATGTGGACGCAAAATAATCAATGTCGGCTTTTGCATTCCAGTCTTTAATACCTGATGAAAGACCAATATCAAAATTATCCTGGCTTCCAAAAAAATCGAATTTGTAATCGTTATATATTAAAGAAACATTTGAAAATAATTTCTTACTGAAGCTATGATTCCATCTAAATGTTGCCGTTGAATTTCCCCATGGAATACTTGTGCTGAATGAACGTTTTTTATTATTAAAATCAAATTTATCCCGTCCAAAATACCCGCTTAAATACAAGTGATCATTGTTTGAAACCTGCCAGTTCATCTTTGCATTCAAGTCATAAAAATAATATCCGGAACCTGCAAAGCTGCTGCTTTTTGACACAAAAGGTTTTATCAGTAAATCAACATAGGTTCTTCTTGCAGAAATTATATAAGAAGCTTTGCTTTTTACAATTGGCCCTTGTATTGAAAATCGCGAAGCGATTAAACCAATACCTGCATCAACTTCTGTTTTGTTCACGTTGCCTTCTTTCATCGCAATATCAATTACAGAAGATAAACGTCCGCCATATTGTGCAGGCATTCCACCCTTAATAAGTGTAACATTTTTTAATGCATCAGAATTAAACACTGAAAAAAAACCAAACAAATGGCCGGTGTTATATACAACCGCTTCATCAAGCAAAATTAAATTCTGATCAGGGCCACCACCTCTCACATAAAAACCACTATTGCCTTCACCCGCATTGCGAACGCCGGGCAGCAACTGTAATGTTTTTAAAACATCTGTTTCACCCATGAATGAAGGCAACGATTTTACCGTATTAATACTGAGATCAATTTGCCCCATTTGTGCGCTTTTTACATTATGCAAGCGCTTCTGCGATGAACCTGTTACAACAACATCTTTTATTGCTGCAGAAACAGGAAGCAACAAAACATCCTGCGAAATATCTTTATTAAAATCAACATTTATAATTTTTGGTGAATAGCCAACATAAGAAAATATCAACGTATAATTTCCTGCAGGTAATGTAAGCGCAAAATATCCGTATTGATTTGTAGTTACGCCGCGTGATTCGTTATTTACTACCACGCTTGCATTGATTAAAGTTTCACCACTTAAAGAATCTTTTACAGAACCTTTCCATGTAAATTTTTCCTGCGCAAATATTTGTGCAGAGCAAAGAATAAATATAAAAATTAAAAAACTGCGGACAAACATCATTGCATATTATTGATGGAATCTTCTACAGTTCCGCATTCGAGCATTGCATTTTTATATTTCGGATGATATTTACCGAAGTACGGATTATCAATTTTTTTAGTTTCGGAAATCCACCATCCTTCATGATCGCCATTAAAAGCCATCGGGCATTTTTTATGATAAATAATTGCCTTATCGTAACCGGTTGTTTTGACTAAATGATACATTTCTTCAGAAACTGTATAAAAAAAACGGCGCTTATTATTTATTGAATCAATGGTAATCAAAGTTTGTAAACCATCAGCAGCATTTTGTGCAATGCTTGTTGCTTTTGTTGCTGCATCTTCATCATGCAACTGATCGTAAGGAACACTGATTAATGCATTTTGCAGAAGCGAAGCATATTTATCGGCACCAGTTGTATCCCAGTTTATAAAAGCATTTCGCAGGCTATCGTAATTAATCATCACACTATCAAAAGCGATGTTGAAAGAATCGGTGTTTTTACTTACGAAAGTTTTTTCGGTTGTTGTAGATGTATTCTGCGATGGTTTATTGTTGCATGAAACAATTATTAAAACACAAACAGAAAGAAAACCAATTGCTTTTATTTTATTCATCAATAAAAAGTTTGTGCAAATTTAACCGTAAAGATTTTGCCAATGTGTTTCGCAAAATGTTTAACAGAATAATGATAGTATTTGTTTGATGAATTGCACGTTGCTATTTCATTTTTTTAAATTCAACATTTCTTGCTCTTGAAACATTCATCTTCATCATAATAATTTTGCCTTGTGTGTTCTTCACAAATTGTACATCACAGTCTAATTCTATTATTTTAAATGCGTCAGCATAAGTTGGTATTAATTGATAAATCTCGTCAGCATTTAAACGTATCATCAATTTGCTGCTGTCATGCAAAATTGTTGCTGTTGAATTAGTTTCTTCTGAAAAATAGTTGCTTTCATAAATATGAAAATCTTTTGGTAACACATTAACTGTATCAACTTTTCTAAATGGAATAGTATCTCTCGGTGAAAGCGGAATATATGATCCTTTTGTTTCCTTCATCTGAAGCAAAAAATTAACTGCTTTAAAAGTGTTTTCATTAACGGCTGCAAGTGGTAATTGGTTATTGAGCATCAAGCTGTTGTTTCTTACTGATAACTGGAATGTTGAATTATCTCTTTCATTTACATACATGCCTGTGAAATCATTCAGCTGTTCAGCAGCCAGGTTAATGCTGCTATCTTTTGTTGCAGATGAAGTATCATGCACAAATATTTTAGTAATACTTCTTGCTACATAATTTATATTAAACTGCGAGGTGTTGCTTAAAAGCGCAAAAGATAAATTTAGATCAGGAAATGTTTCAAGATAAGCGCGGTAGCTGGCAGTTGCACCATTATGACTGATGCTGTTCCAGCCCATATCTTTTCTTATAAATAAACCGGCACCATAAATATTCATTGCGCCGTTATTTAATGGCTCTGTTTTAATTTGCTCATCCAGCAATGAAGGTGTTCCTAAATTTCCCTGCTGATAAAAATTATTCCACTTCAATAAATCTTCAGTTGTTGTTAGCAAGCCTCCGTTTCCATACACATATTCGTTTGGCATTTCAGTTTTATAACTGCTGTCTGTTTTTGAATATGCAATAGCACGGTTTGGCACAACACGGTTTGGATCATCTCTCCATTGTGTGTGCGCCATGCCTGCAGGTTCAAAAATATATTTATGTGTAAAGGCAGCCAACGATAATCCACTTACACGCTGCACAATAATTGCAAAGAGATTGTAATTAGAATTGCTGTAAAGAAATTCATCACCAGGTTTATTGTTTAAATGTTTTTGACGCGCAAGAATTTCTAATGCATCATCATTGGTATAAAATTTTTTTCCGCGAGACCAACCCGTTAAATCAGCAACAGAACCCCAATCTCTTAACCCACTTGTATGATGAAGCATTTGGCGAAGTGTGATGGGCGTTCCGTAATCCGGCAATTCAGGAATATATTTTCTTACATCATCATCAAGCGAAAGTTTTCCCTGTTGTTGCAATAAAAGAATAGCAGCCGCAGTAAATTGTTTTGATACCGAGCCTGCTTCAAGAATTGAATTTGTTGAAAGCTGCACGTTGCGTTCTATATCTGCCATGCCCCATGCTTTAGAAAAAACTATCGCTCCATTTCTTGAAACAGATAATTGCAAACCAGGATTTTGAGGTTGGTATTGACTGAGTGTTTTATCGATAATTGTTAATGTATCCTGCCAGGTTTGTGTAAACGAAGTTTGCGCAAACAGTAAAAAGCCAAATACAAAACTTATACTTTTCATACAAGAAATTTGTATGAATATATTGCAATATTTGAATACGATTTTTCTTATTGAAAATGAAAGATGTTTAATCTTATAAAGATAAATCCAACACAGAAATATATTTCAGTGCCAGCTTGATTTTGAAAATCAGACTGCGTAACGTTCTTCCAAAATATTTTTATGATGCAGCAGGTGGCCGTAAATAATAAATGCAAGTGCATTTACTGAAACAGGATTGTTTGATGCTATACCCATGCGTTTTGTTTGCTCTTCATTCAGCGATAAAAGAAATATATCTGTTGCAGCACGCACGGCATTAAATTCCTGTTTTAATGATGATAAACTTCTTTCTGCAGCAAATCCGTTTTCAACATAAGCATTCTCATCAAAAGATGCTAAGGGTGTTTCATCGTTGCGGCTTACACGCAAAGCGCGGTAAGCAAATACACGCTCCGCATCAATAAGATGTTGCAACACTTGTTTTATCGTCCACTTATTTTCTGCGTAAGCAAAATCTGCTTTATCATCAGGAAGTATGTTGAAAAATTCCTGCAGGTCAAATGCATGATTGTTTACAATTTCACTAATAGTTTCGCCTTGTGCAAGTGCGATATATTTCTGATAATATGGAGCACATTCGTTTAGTTGTGGTCTTGCCATTATTGCTGAGTTTTTTCGAGATTATTTTGTAACGGTTTTGTATTATTTTTTTCGTTCTTTTTTATATCAGGCTTTAAAGTTGATGCCAGTTTAACTGCCGTTTCTGCATCAGCAAAACCACCGCTCGTTAATTCACTCATCTGAACAGGAATGTAAGTATTAGGATCATCACGAACCGGCTTGTTTACCTCAGCACTATACTGCTTTGCTGATTTTGTGATAGCATATTTAACCTGCTCTGCACTTAATTGCGGATAGTAAGAACGTATTAAAGCAGCAATGCCCGTAATAACCGGCGATGCCATACTGGTACCATCATGATAACCGTAACTATGCGGAAGTGTTGAATAAATTTTTACGCCAGGTGCAAATACGTCAACAGAGTTTTTGCCATAGTTGCTGAAGTAAGCAATAAATTTTCCATCGTTTACTTTCGGATCTCCGTAAGCACCAACCGATATAAAATTCTTTGGCTCATCTTTTAAAAATAAAAAGTTCGGGTTTGGAAAATTATCAACCGAATCTGTATTGTTTGATTCATTGCCTGCCGCATGCACCAATAAAACATCATGGTCTTCTGCATATTTAACCGCTTCATCAACCCATTTTTTTTCAGGCGAAAAACTTTTGCCAAAGCTCATGTTGATCACTTTTGCGCCGTTATCAACTGCATACTTTATAGCAAGCGCAATATCTTTATCATACTCATCACCATCAGGCACTGCGCGTATCATCATTACCTGCACGTTATCAGCAATACCATTTACACCAATGTTATTATCGCGTTGCGCAGCAATAATTCCGGTTACATGCGTTCCATGATCTGCATCGGGACCCATAATATCATTGTTGCCATAATATTTATCATTGATGTCATAATAATTGTCTTTAATTATTTGTGCGCGATAATCAGGCGGTGCAGTTGTTTTATTATCTAATTGATTTCTTTTGCTGCCAAGATATTCTTCAAGATCTGAAAGTAAAGATGTATTGGTTGTAGAGCTATCTACCTGCTCCATTCTTAAAATATTCAGGAAGCTTGTTTTAGCCTGGCTTCCGCGGCCACTTAATCCTGATGTTTGTTCAAGATCATTAATAGTATATTCTTTTTTGCCAAGTTCTATCTGCAAAATGGAATCTTGTTTACGCAGCGTTTTATCTAAAGCATCAAGCATCATTACTTGCATTTGTTCATCACTTGAAATGGTCATATCTGCTGCTGCTTTTTTCCATTCACGATAAGTCCATTTTTCATCTGCACTTAAAGAAGATGTATCAATATCTTTTCCGTCGTATTTATCTTTAAATTTATAATACACTCTTGATCTTTCATCTGATGCCTGTTCTAAATCTTCGCCGTTTTTATTGCCTAAAAAATTCCAGCCATGCACATCATCTACATAACCATTATTATCATCATCAATACCATTTCCCGGAATCTCTTTTTTGTTTGTCCACAGAATCTTTTTAAGATCTTCATGCGTTGTATCAACACCTGAGTCAATTACTGCAACTATTATTGGTGTTGATTTTTTTCCTTTAAGAAAAGAATAAGCTTTATTTAAGCTGATGCCATCTACAAAATCAGCAGCAGAATCCTGCTGGTACCATACTTTTGTATTAACTGATGGTGCTGTACTAATGCTTGTTTGGGCATTGGCTGAAAAACCGAAAATGATAAGAGCGGGTACAAAAATAATTCTTGATAAACGCATGTTGGAACTAGATTTTTTTAAATGGCAAATATCTTAAATAAGCAGTGCTTGTATGCTATTGGTGCGGCAATTTAGGAAACTATTATGTAAATAAAAATGTTAATGCGGATTCAATTTTTTGACATGAAAAATTATAAATATATAGTAGCTGTGATTATGCTGTTTGCATGTAATACACATGTATTTGCACAACAGGATAATGTAGCAGACTCAGGTTATTTTGTTTCGTTCGACAGTACAAAAATTTTTTATGAAACGCATGGCAGTGGTTATCCCGTTTTATTAGTGCATGGTTTTATTGTGAATAGTAATTCATGGAAACATACAGCATTGTATGATAGTTTAATTGCTGCAGGCGATGAAGTAATATTAATGGATTTGCGTGGCAATGGAAAATCGGGCAAGCCGCACAATGATGAAGCTTATGAATATGATGCGGAAACAAAAGATATAATGCTGCTGATGAAAAACCTGAACATAAATAAATATGATGTTGTTGGATATTCAAGAGGTTCCATTATAACTGCAAGATTATTGGTTTGGGATAAACGAATACGAAGAGCAGTTTTAGGCGGCATGGGTTCAGATTTTACAAACCCGCAATGGCCGCGCCGGATAATGTTTTATGAAGCATTAACCTATGATACAGTTGCATCTTTACACAGCATGGTGCAGTATGTACAACAATCAGGGTTAGATCAAAA
>JBDUBY010000359.1:0-4513 GCA_040003735.1 Parafilimonas sp. | reverse complement strand
GAAATAACGGGCATCTTATAAGTAAAAATGTTATCGCAGTCATTAACCGTTACCATTAGCAATAAGCCATGTAAGCGAAGTATTTTTTTTACTATTAATAAGCCAAGTCCAGCTTTAGAAGGACGAACGGACAATTCTTCTTCGCTACTGTTAGCCCAATGTAATAATTCAGGAGAAAGTGGGTTTCCGGTGTTTGAAATTGTAAATATCAAAAAACTGTTTTTTACATTAATTGAAACCTGGATTTTACCCTCTGGTAAAGTATTCTTTACCGCATTATCAACAAGATTTTGCACTACTCTTTCCATCATGCTTATATCTGCATTGATCCAGATGTGGTTTTGGCAGTGTGTGCATTTTAAAGCAATCTTTTTTTCTGCTGCAATAAGCTGGTAAGTGTTTACAGTCTCCTGTACAATTTCAGAAAATACAAAAGATTCTTTTTTAGGTTTAAAGTTTACCTCTTCCATTTTAGATATCTCAGCAAGTTGCAATACCATTTTTTCAACTTGTGCAAGTTTCAATAGTATCACCTTCAGGTATTCATAATGCTCGTTTGAAACAAGTTTACCATCCTGCAACATCATGGTTTCTGCATAGCCTTTCACAACTGAAAGCGGCGATTGAAGGTCATGCGATATGGTTGCGATAAGGTCTTTACGATCTGCTTCTGATTTTTGAAGTCTTTGTAAATTAATGGATAACAAATTGGTCATGCTGTTGAAAGCATTTGCTATAGGCGCGAATTCATTATTTTCCTTTAAATGAAACTGCGCATTAAAATTCCCGGTTTTGTATTCTTCAAGTACGGCAATTACTTTTTTATAATTATGTTGAAGCCTTTTAATGTAGTAAATACTTATTGCAAGCGAAATAATGATGATAGTGATAAATGCGATCAGTGCGAGATTCCATGCGTGGCTGCCGAACAGCATAGCGGTTGCGTTTCCATATTCACTGCTGCCGAGAATAACATAGATATATCCAAGCAGCTTATCATTTTTATACACCTGCGCAGCAGAAAATATTTTTGTTACACCTGCATGTTTTGGGTCAATACCCGTAAAATAATTTTCACCTCCTGAGCTAATAAAATTTCTTATAACATTCAACTGCACCTTCTTTACTTCTATTATTGTAGTATGGGGTGATTGATAATAAATAACATTTCCGGCGGTATCAAGAAAATATACTTCACTGCTTGGGTTTAATACCATAGCATTATGAAAAACGGAATCTGCTTTTTTCTTATTGATGCCATTATTTTCAAAAGGCGAAGTAAACAGGGCAATATGCTTTGCTACATCTTTATTCAACAATTGTGTACTGGCTTTATAAAAATAAGTTGAGGCGAAATAAGTGATGATAATAAACAGAATACCCAACAAAGTAATGATGGAAAACACCAGCACACTAATGCGCCTGAATATGCCTGTAATATTATTTTTCATCTGAAAACCTGTAGCCCGTTCCCCAGCTTGTTAAAATATATTTAGGATCTGCAAGATCTTCCTCGATCTTAATTCTTAAACGGTTGATATGTGATGTAACGGTATGTTCATAGCCTGCAAATGAATAACCCCATACCTTTTCGAGAATCTCCTTGCGGCTGAATGTTTTACCGGCATATTCAGCAAGCAAAAACAGCAGGTCAAATTCTTTTACAGTAAGGTCTAAACGCTTTTCATTTAATGTTGCAAGGCGCTTATTTTTATTAATGAATAAAGCTTTAATACCAATTTCCGTTTCACCTTCGGTAACAGCTTTATTTTGCTCTGCTCTTCTCAACAAAGCTTTTGTTCTTGCAATCAATTCAAGCACGCTAAAAGGCTTTGTTATATAATCATCCGCACCGGTTTCCAACGCCAATACTTTGTCAGCCACTTCAGTAATTGAAGTAAGCATCATAACCGGCATATCATTATTCGCTCTTATGTTTCTGCACAATTCAATCCCGTTTATATCAGGCAGTTTAATATCCAATACAACAAGATCATATCTTTCCTGTTGTATTTTCTCCAAGGCAATACTGCCTTTGCCGCATGAATCCACACAAAACTCTGATGGTTTAAAATGCAGTTTCAGCAGCTTTACAATTTCATACTCATCTTCTACAAGTAAAATATTTTTCATGCAACAAGTATCGTTAATGAATGACATAGTAAAAATAGGCGAATAGTTATGATCAAAAATTTGTCACAAAAAGTTTATACTAATGTGATAACTGGATAATGTGTTTGGATTGTGCTTTGCTTTAAAGCATGATAATCATTTAAATCATTTCAAAAAAAAATTATGAAACGCACATCTACCGTTTTTATGTTATCAGCAGTTATGGTACTTTTTCTTTTTGCTTCCTGCAAAAAGACCGATATAAATCCTGCCACTTCTACTGCTGAATCTTCAATAGAAAATAAAATGTCAGAAAATGGAGCAAACCCTGACGAAGCAATTTTTAAAACGCTTCCTAACGCCACAACAAACAATCATTTTTATATTGAAAGCAATAAAAAGTCTAAAAACACTATCCTCGTTTTTGCTCAACAGCAAAATGGCCAGTTGGTTTTAAAGGATGAAGTATCCTCTGGCGGCTATGGTTATGGAGAAGCATTAGGCTCACAAAGCGCCTTGGCAGTAAGTAAAAACTACAATTTGCTTTTTGCTGTAAATGCCGGCTCAGGTTCTATCTCTTCTTTCAGGATAAATGAAAATACCGGTGCCCTGCAATTATTATTTACCGCATCTTCAAACGGGCAATTACCAGTAAGCCTTTCTGTGCATGAAAACAAATTATTTGTTTTAAATGCCATCAGCTCATCTATATGCGGGTATAGCTTTACGCCGGATGGTTTTCTTACAAAAATTGAAGGTGCTGAACATAATCTAAGTGCTGTTAATGCTGATGGTGCACAAATTAAATTTCAGCCTGATGGTGCTGCATTGTATGTGACGGAAAAAGCAACAAACAAAATTGATAAATTTATTCTTGACAAAAATGGTGCGGTTACTGCTTCAATCATTATCCAATCCCAGGGTGTTGAGCCTTTTGGTTTTGATTATGCGAGAAACAACAGGTTTCTCGTTGTATCTAACGCAGCTAATGGCTTCAGCGGTGCAGGCTCATGCACTTCTTATAAATTTACCAATGCAGGTTTATCAGATGTAAACGGTGCAGTTTCAAATTTTGAAACAGCCCCTTGCTGGGTGGCAACAGCAAAATTTGGCGTATTTGCTTTTGTTTCTAACACAGGCACCAATAATTTATCTTCTTATTATATTGATGCGAACGGAGCGCTCACGCTTATTAAGGCTGTTGCTGCAGCCGATGGAAAAGCGCCAATTGATATAGCGGTAAGTGATGATAACAGGTTTGTATATGTTATTTATTCCGGTTCACATACTGTAGCAGCCTACAAAAGAAAGCCATCTGGTATTATTGAATTTGTAGATAAGGTGACAACGCTTCCTGACTTTGCAGCAGGGTTAGTAACAGATTAGTTTAATCCATACCGGAATTGAAACGTTTATAATGTTTACAAGTTGAAAAAGGCCTGTGTTAAAGCGGGCCTTTTCATTTATGTCCAGCATGTCTCCCCACCTGGCAGGTTTAAAATGCGATTCATACGCTTCGCTGCTGACATATATTTCAAGAATTCTTACCTGCGTTGGACTTTCTGTTTACAAATTATAATTTTAAAACCGGATAATTTTCCGTTTAAATTATGATAATGAAATACGCTTCTTCCGTGATTATTCCTGCTATCACATTTGTTGCTTCAAAAAATACATAAATACAGAAGCGCTAATAATTAACAAAAAGGTTAATTATACAAAAAGATGCTGGTTGGTATATTTTGTTTGATAGGAAAACATTTTAAAGGATGGCATACGAAAATGGATAATGGTACTATACATTTTGATGCTCCAACACTTGATGAAGAGGATAACACAATTAATGGTGGTGATTTAATGACGCATGATGTGTATTCAACCATTATGAAAAAAAACATAATTGTAGAAAATGCGCATTTAGCAACAATAGTAAATGATCTCAAAAAATAAACAGCAGAGACATCCTTGTTTATGGCTGAGCAAATTGTTTCAATACAATGCCATCATCTTTGCCTTTATTTTCAAGATAGATAGCTTGCATCATTTCTGCTTTTAGGGTAAAATCATTTGCAGTCGTAGCAAAATATTTGTCAAAAGTTTTGTAATTTATTCTTTATTCAAGAACGATTTGATTAAGAATAATTACTTCAGTAATTCTAATTGCTGTTAATTATAACTTGTGCATTTTTCAATCCGTCACCACTTGCTTGTAAAATAATTTTCCCTGCATTATGTGTTGATTTTATCACCACCATACATCTTCCCTGCCATGCTTTGCGTTGTGGTTGCTGATAGCTTTCCAAACTTGTTGGGTTTGCATTGCCTACGCCAACAATTGTTCCTTCACCTTCTATTGAAAAATGTATTAAATTTTCTGCCTTAGGATTTCGTATTCCTTTGT
>JBDUBY010000290.1:0-44333 GCA_040003735.1 Parafilimonas sp. | reverse complement strand
AATGCGCTCGAACAGTATATCCAATCATTTCTCAACATAAAAAAATATACTATAACGCATACAGAGTTTGGCGTTATTCCAATGACGAATTATATATTTTCAAAAGGCGAAAACAGGATTGTAAATATTGGTACCGCTGGCGGACAAACAAAAGCAAGCAGTGGCTATACATTTCAGTTCATACAAAAAAATTCTGCAAAAATTATTGAAGCTTTAATCAACAATAAAAATCCTTTGCTTAAAGAAACTGTTTTTGAAAAACGTTTTTATTTATACGACAGCATTTTATTGAATGTGCTTTCAAATAAAAAAATGAGTGGCGCTAAATTGTTTGCACAACTTTTTAAAAAAAATTCACCGCAAACGATTTTAAAATTTTTAGATAATGAAACAAATCTTAAAGAGGAATTGAAAATTATGAATAGTGTTTCACTTAAAACATTTTTGCCTGCAGCAATTAAAGAAATGCTTTAGAATTTATAAACCTCCGGTTATATTCTAATTGTGAGTTTTCGTTGCGCATTCTTTTCGTACGTGCATTCAATGTTGTTATGGCATCAATACCAAATAAAATGTGTGCTGCCATTAAAACTATATAATATTTTTTCAAGTCAACTGAAGGAGGATTTGGATGCAATTTAAGTGTGGCATGCCAAATTATTATAGCTAACAAACCGCTTAATGCACCAATATAAAAACCTGTAATAAAATTTCTTTTTAGCTTATACTTTTTAAAAAGTAATTCATAAACAATTACAAAAACAATTCCGATTGAATAATGCATAAGCCATCCTGCAATCATCGCATTTTCCTTGTTTATTTTAGGAGAAAGTCTGTGTAATAATTGACCAAGTATTTCGGGTTCTTCAAATTTTTTCTTTTGTTTAGATGAAATGATATAACTAAAACCAGTCATTAACGAGGTAGCAATAAAAGCTGTTAAAAATATATTCTTTTTCATTCCTCATTTTGTTTTGACAACTTTCATGCAAATCATTTATTTCTCATTTATTGATTTCATTTCAGACTGGATATCAAATACGTAATGCAGTATTTCCATTAGTTAGATTACTAATAACAATAAAAAATTCTATATGTGAAAAAGATATGTTGAAATACAAAATAAAGTATGGACACGTATACAAATCACTCGCAAAAAGTAAGGTAGGGTTCGGATTAAAACTTTTTTATAATTTCTTAAATTATTAATTTATATAATAAGCAATAAAAACTTCTCAGTTTTTTGAAGAGTTCTTACCCAATTTTTTCAAGCTTTTTAAATTCTGAAAACTCTGAAAAAAATATTTGAGAAAAATTATACTCAAGCTGTCATTTCCAAATATAAAAAACTGCCTAAAAGTTAGTTCAATGCTTTAGAAATGAGTTGGCATTATTATTTCTTAAATAATTTCTCTATTCTTTTTTACATAAAAAAATACATAAATGACTTTATTATGCTTCTCACATTTGAGATGGAATTTTGTATACCAACGACCGCAGCATTTAATGAGCAGGTTTACTAATTATTATCCTGTTTATTATGTTGAAGAGCCCGCTTTTCATGATGAAGCGGATAGTTATACTATAGAAATAACTGCAGAAAAAGTAAATGTTGTAGTACCGCATCTATACAGGTTTGATGAAACCAATCACAGGCAGCGGTTAAAACAAATAATTGACGTATTTATTAAAGAACAACAAATAAAAAAATTCATTGCTTGGTATTATTCGCCGATGGCATTATTAATTTCCAATCATCTTCATCCTGTACTAACGGTATACGATTGCATGGATGAATTATCGGCATTTAAGTTCGCACCATCTGAAATAAAAATTGCTGAAAAAGAACTTTTACATAAAGCTGATGTTGTATTTACCGGCGGCTATAGTTTGTATAAAGCAAAGAAACATTTACATCATAACATATATCCTTTTCCGAGCAGCATTGATAAAGAACATTTTCAAAAAGCAAGATATATTTCAGATGAACCGGAAGATCAAAAAAATATACCGCATCCGCGGCTTGGGTTTTATGGTGTAATGGATGAAAGATTTGATATTGATTTGATAAAACAGGTTGCTGATGCAAAGCCGGAATGGCAATTCGTTTTTATTGGTCCGATAGTTAAAATCAGTAAAGATGATTTGCCGAAAAATTCAAATATCCATTATATCGGCAGCAAAAATTACCAGCAGTTACCTGATTATATAAGCGGGTGGGATATTGCATTGATTCCATTTGCTATAAATGAGTCTACAAAGTATATCAGCCCAACAAAAACGCCGGAATATCTCGCAGCAGGAAAGCCGGTTATTTCAAGTGCTATCAGGGATGTGGTTCATCCTTACGGCGATGAAAATCTTGTACATATTATACATTCAGCAAAGGAATTTATTACGGCCGCTGAATATGAATTGAGCAATACATCAAAAGAAGAATGGCTTAAAAGATCAGATGTTTTTCTCGCAAATAATTCATGGAATGAAACATGGCATCAAATGCAGGAAATAATAAACGCAGCTTTTAAATCAAAACAAATTCTATACTCTAAAAAACAGGAAAACTATGTTTGATTATTTAATTGTGGGAGCAGGGTTCGCAGGCAGCGTACTTGCAGAAAGATTAGCAACACAGGCACATAAAAAAGTGCTCATTATTGATAAGAGAAATCATATTGGTGGTAACACGTATGATTATTATGACGAGCATGGAATTCTTGTTCACAAATACGGGCCGCACATCTTTCATACTAATTCAGGCGATGTATTTAATTATCTAAGCAAGTTTACACAATGGAGACAATATGAACATCGTGTATTAGCCAGTGTTGATGGACAACTTGTTCCCATTCCTATTAATCAAAATACCATAAACAGTTTATTTGGTATTAATTTAAACAGCGATGAGGTAACTGAATTTTATAATAAAAGAGCAGAGAAAAAAACTATCATCAAAACTTCTGAGGATGTTGTGCTAAATGCTGTTGGACGTGAACTGTATGAAAAATTCTTTAAAGGTTATTCGAGAAAACAATGGGGAATTGATCCATCGGAACTTGATGCATCAGTAACAGCAAGAGTGCCAACAAGAACTAATAAAGATGATCGGTATTTTACTGATACCTATCAATCAATGCCGTTGCATGGTTATACAAAGTTGTTTGAAAATATGTTGTCACATCAAAACATTAAAATAATGTTGAACGCAGATTATAAAGATGTGATTGATATGATTCCATATAAAAATCTTATTTATACAGGACCAGTTGATGATTACTTTAATAACTGTTATGGCAAGTTGCCTTACCGTTCAATTGATTTTAGATTTGAGACACACGACACAGAATTTTTTCAGTCAACAGGTACGGTAAATTATCCTAATTCGCATGCATATACAAGAACAACAGAATTCAAATATCTAACCGGGCAAAAGAATAGTAAAACTTCTATTGTGTATGAATATCCAACGGATGAAGGTGATCCGTATTACCCAATTCCCTGCCCGGAAAATAACAATATATATAAGAAGTATCAACTGCTTGCAGCCACGTTGCCTAATGTATATTTCACAGGGCGTTTAGGCACTTATAAATATTATAACATGGACCAGGTAGTTGCGCAATCATTAACACTTTTCAAAAAATTGATGCAGGAAAATGGCAAGGAATTGAGTGGACATAAATTTACCGGGTTTCAAGTTCAAAATAAATTGATCAATGAGTGAACCTTACACGTTAAATAGTTTTCTTCATAGCGATCAATTACAATCTCCTTTTTCAAGTTTTTGGATGGCAGGTTATGAGTGCTCAGATAAATTAAATGCATTCGGTAACCGTGTTGATTTTTTAAATATTACTGGTCATATAGATTTGATATATGAAGACTATGCAGCGTTAAAAGATTTCGACATTTCAACAGTAAGAGAAGGTATTCGCTGGAGCTTTGTAGAGAAGCAACCTTATCAATATGATTTTAGTGTTGTGATGCACATGATGAAGGCTGCAAAGCAATATAATATACAACAGGTTTGGGATCTTTGTCATTTTGGTTATCCTGATGATCTTACGCCATTGCATCCAATGTTCGCAAGAAGATTTACTTCCTTATGTCGCGCTTTCTTAGAATTTTATCGTTCCATAAATCCATCAGAACCATTAATTGTTATTCCTATTAATGAAGTAAGTTTTATATCATGGCTGGGCGGTGAAGCTTGTGGTACTACACCATATTGTAAAGGCAATGGATGGACTGTGAAATATAAATTGATGCAGGCGTATATTGAAGGTGTTGCGGCGCTTAAGCGCCTGGATGATAATGTTATCATTTTAACCTCTGAGCCATTGGTAAATATGGTGCCGCCACAAAATGCAAGCGATGAAGAAATTATAAGTGCTGTCGCACAGCATCAGCATCAATTCCAGGCAACGGATATGTTATGCGGAAGAATTTGTCCTGAATTAAACGGGCAGCCTGAATACCTTGATATTGTTGGCGTAAATTATTATTACAATAATCAATGGATCATCAACAGCAGTAATTTTTTATTATGGAAAGATGAGGTGAAAGATGAAAGATGGCGTCCGCTACATCATCTTATTGATGAAGTATACAACAGGTATAAATTACCTGTTATTATTACTGAGACCAGTCATCCAAAAGAAGACCGTCCGTTATGGATCAACGATATTGCAAAGCAACTGGTTACTATATTAAACAACAATATTCCATTGTTAGGTGTATGTATGTATCCGTTTATTGACAGGCCGGATTGGGATGACACCATAACATGGCACCAGGCTGGAATATATGATGTGATAAAAGAAAATGGAAAATTAAAACGCGTTTTATACCAACCGTATGCAGACGCATTTCATGCCGCACAACAGTTGCTTAAAAAGGAATTCTTTTTTGAAGAAGTTATTTCCTGATCATAAGTAATGCTGATGATTTTTATAAATCGGTGGCACGGTTTTCATTCTTTTTAGCTATCCATAAAATTTATATTATGATTGAAAGAGATGGTGCCACAATTAGCTTATGGCAAAACACGGCAGATGAATTTATCAGCAAAAACTTACCTGATAAAAATTACTATGATGTAGCTATTGCAGGCGGCGGAATTACCGGAATTACAACAGCACTCCTGTTACAAAAAGCCGGAAAAAAATGCATTGTATTCGAGGCATATAATTTATGTTTCGGCACCACCGGTGGCACAACTGCGCATTTAAATACGTTGCTTGATAATCCTTATACAACCATTAGTAAAAATTTTGGAAAAGAAAACGCAATGCTTGTTGCCGATGCAAGTAAAGAAGCTATTGAACTCGTAAAATCGCATATAAAAGAATATAAAATTGATTGTGAATTGCAAGACGCATCAGCTTATTTGTTTGCGCAAACAGATGACCAGGTTAAAGAATTAAAAGACATTCATGATGCATGCCGTGAAGTAAAATTGCCGGTTGTTTATACAAAAGAATTACCTGTAAACATTGAGTGTAAAAAGGCAATGATTGTTGATGGACAGGCAAAGTTTCATCCAATAAAATATGTACATGCATTGGCAAAAGCTTTTGAAGATTTGGGCGGTGTAATTGTGCAGCAATGTCGCGTTGAAAACATTGAAAGCAATGAAACAGTTCAGATAAAAACATCAGTCGGAAATTTTCAATCACAATATTTTATTTATGCTACGCATATTCCACCCGGTATAAATCTGTTGCACTTGCGTTGCGCACCATGGCGCAGTTATGCAATGGCTGTAAGTTTAAAAAATAAAAAATATCCTGCTGATTTATTTTATGATATGTACGATCCATATCATTACATCCGTTCACAAAAAATCAATAACGAAAATTATTTAATTGTTGGCGCAGAAGATCATAAAACAGGGCACATAGAAAATACGAATGAATGCTTTTTAAAACTGGAAGCTTATGTAAGAAAGCATTTTGATGTAGATGAAGTTGCTTATAAATGGTCATCTCAATATTTTGAGCCTGCTGATGCGCTTCCATATATCGGGCATTTGCCTGGCAACGATAGCAATATACTTGTGGCAACAGGTTATGGTGGAAACGGCATGACATACAGCCATATTGCAGCGGTGACACTTGAAAATATTGTATTAAATAAAGAACATCCTTACATAAAATTGTTTGATCCTAACCGTATTAAACCGGTTGCAGGTTTTGTTTCTTTTATATCACATAATGCTGATGTGGTTAAACAATTTGCAGGTAAATGGTTTGGTACTGAAAAGCTGGATGAGATTGCTGACCTCGCTGAAGGTGAAGGCAAGGTGGTGAAATATGAAAATCACACAATTGCTTTATATAAAGATGAAAACGGTGGCCTGCATGCAGTGAACCCTACATGTACACATATGAAATGTTCTGTTACATGGAATACGGCTGAACGAACCTGGGATTGTCCTTGCCATGGTGCACGCTATGGAATGGATGGAAATGTTGTTACGGGCCCTGCTGATATTGACCTTGAGAAAATAGAATTATAATATCGATTTGCTTTTATAAAATATATAATGCCTGCTGATTTTTTTTCTAATGAGAATATTGTTTTAACAACGGGAATTGTTGCCGGCATTTTAACTGCTGCATCAATGATGCCCCAGGTTTTTAAAACGATCAAAACAAAAAAAGCCGATCATATATCCACGTTAATGCTTATCATTTTAATTGCAGGTGTTTCGCTGTGGGTTGTATATGGATGTATAAAAAAAGACTGGCCGATTATAATCACCAATTGTTTTTCGGTATTGATAAATCTAACGATGCTTTTTTTGCGATGGCGTTATAGAGGAAATAAATAAGCTTCAAACTAATCAATTTTTTATCGAATATCATAACAGGCATTGTTGTTTGATTTGAGTATCCGTACCAATAAATTTTTGTTCACCAATTACAATTTTGTGCCATTCAACTCAGGCTGCAAATGTTAAACTACCGGATAACTAAGTTGTGAACTGCGGCTTGAAATTGGTTACTTAATTTGAATGCAACCTGCAATACATATAGGAACATCAGGCTGGAGTTATAAACACTGGAAAAATATATTTTATCCATCAGGGTTAAAAACAAATGACTGGCTTAACTTTTATACACAACTCTTCAATATTACAGAGCTGAATACAAGTTTTTATCATTTGCCAAAGATTGAAACAACGGAAGGCTGGGCAAAAAAAGTTCCGACAGGTTTTATGTTTTGTCCAAAGATGAGCCGTTATCTCACACACATGAAAAAGCTCAACGATCCTGAAGAAAGCTTTGAGAAATTTTTTGATGTATTCAGGCCACTTAAAAGAAAACTTGGGCCTGTGCTTATTCAATTACCTCCATCGCTGCATTTCAATTTTGAGAAGGCTGAGCATGTATATAAACTATGTAAAAAACAATATAGTTATTACCGTTTTGCAATAGAAGTACGCCATCAATCGTGGCTTGAAAAAGAAAGTATCGATTTAATGAAACAGTACAATATGGCCTTTGTAATTGCACAGTCCGGAACACGTTTTCCTTATGCTGAAAATGTAACGGCGCAACATATTTATGTCCGCTTTCATGGGCCACAACAATTGTATGCTTCGTCTTATTCTGATGAACAACTTGAAAATTTTGCGAACTTATTTAAGCAATGGAAAAATGACGGTCACAGTGTTTGGGCATTTTTTAATAACGATGTATTTGGATATGCTTTTGAAAATGCAAAGCGCTTAATAGAAATGTGTGAAGCAAACTAATTTACTTTTTCAAACTGATAAGTATCTTTATATATCGGGTTAATTAAATGCCTTTTGAGCCCGATGTTTTTAGTTGATTATAAATTTTTTCAGGTACATTTTTGTATTTATATATCAAACCTGAAACGAAAAATATTTTAATGAATGTATCTCTGCATTATAATGTATAGACGCAATAACTACTGAAGGCATATTAAAATCAATTTGATTCCAGATAGAAAGATTACACAAAAGGCTTAGAGCTTTTGATCATTGCCACCATCGTGTTAAAAACCATTTCAAAATCCTGATTTTTCGTCCAGTCAATTACGTGATGCCGTTCTTTATTAAGCGGTGCCCAGCGTTCAGGTTCACCATCCATACTTATAATTAAACTTGGCGTTTTAACAGCAGCAGCAATATGTGCTACACCGGTGCAATTTGCTATTAGCATATACGCATTTTTTATTAAAGCTGCTATCGCACCCAAACTTGTTTTTCCTGTAAGATCAATTACAGGATGATGAATACATTTTATAAGTTCTTTTGTTATATCCTGTTCTTCTTTTGTGCCTGTTACCACAACAGTAAATTTATGTTCGATACAATAATTTGCAAGTGCAGCAAAACATGCCGTCGGCCATTGCCGTAATGCATCTGCGGAGCCTGGATGAATACATACATATTTATTTTTCAGCAGCGGCAAATACAAAGCATCTAATTCCTGTACATCTTTTTCTGTTATCGGAAATTCAAGATCTAAATCGTTTGATTGAATGTCTATGTGATTCATTAATAAAAGATGGCGTTTAGCTTCATATTCTGTTCCAGGATAACGCATGAACAGATCCGATGCTACATAACTTTCATCATTATAAAAACCTGCAATATTTTTCGAATTAAATAAAAACATTAATGGGTTTACAATTGTTCCGTTGCCCTGCATTTGTAAAACAAGATCAAAATTTTCGAGCCGCATCGCTTGCAAAAAATCCTCGATATCTTTTTTATTATAAGGTTGTTCGGGCAAGCCTTCATACCCAGGAAAATGAATGAAGCGGTCTAAATATTTATTAAAGCGTTCAACAAAAATCTTCGCCCACGGTAATCCTAATAATACAATTTCTGCTTTTGGATATGCTGCACGCAATGCTCTTAATCCAGGAACGGTGCAAAGCATATCGCCTAATTTTAGTGCCCTGAAAACTGCAATCTTATGAATATCTTTTGCTGCAAGTTTCATAACAAAAATGTTTTGTATTTAAGCGAACCATATATCGTCCAGAACACTGAAAAAAAAGGAATGAGTGCAGACGTAACAATCATTTCTAAAACATGTGATAATTTTTTTGAAGTGTATTTTAATCTTCTTACAATAAATTCAACCAATAAGAAAAGCCACGTTAAAAAAAATAAAGTAGCTAAAAAATCGAAGTTTCTTACCAGGCATATTGCAAAAAAAATGAACAGGTATATCATCGCATAATATTTCCATAAACCTTTAGCAGAAATTTTTTGCCTGTATAATTCAGGATGTTTTTTATATAATAATGCGTTGAATACACTTTTCTTTTGTTCTTTTAAACTTATACCCCAACCTGCTTTGCGCACCGGGTGAATAATTGCTGCTTTATTTACATGATAAATTGGAACGGAGGCTTCAATTAATTTAAAATGCATATCGCTGTCTTCGCGCCATGCAATAGGAAAAGCTTCATCAAAACCGCCAACAATATTGAAGGCCTGTTTTGTTATTGCACAGTTTGCTGTAATAAATTCTGCAGTTTGAAGGTTGGCAACATTCAGATCATAGTCTGTTGGTGTTTTTAAATTTGGTACAATTGTACGGCCTGTAAATGCTGCTATATTTTCATGGTTTGATGTATGCGCATCCCAATATTTACTTAACCATTCGGCTTGCGGCAAACAATCGTCATCTGTAAAAACAATTAATGATCCTTTCGCATATTGTACGCCTTTATTTCTTGCAGCAGCAGGGCCTTTCTTTTCATTTAAATTATAACAGGAAAGATTAAAAAACATATGCTGTTGCGAAAAAAGCATCACTTCATTTTTTGTATCATAATCAGGCCCGTCTGTTACAACAATAACTTCATATTTTTCTTTTGAAAAATTTTGTGCAGCAAGATGTGTTAAGCATTTTATTAATAATGCAGGCCGTTTATAAGTTGGAATTATTACAGAAACTTCAATGTTCATATAATTGTTTTTGCCAAGAAAGCACAGATACAAAAAATTATTTCCTGCCTTTGCATCTATATTATTTCTCTAATAAAAATGAATTAATAACAAGTGCATCAAACGGCGATGTCCAGAAGCATTCAATTGCATCACGCGGTGTGCAAACAATCGGTTCGCCTCTTGTATTAAATGATGTATTGATCAATACCGGAACACCAGTTTTCTTTTTAAATTCTTTTAAGAGATCATAATATAATGCATGCTGATCTCGGTTGATAGTTTGAATACGCGCTGTATTATCTACATGCCTTACAGCAGGAATTTTAATTGCTTTATCTTCTTTTACATTATATACAAATAACATAAAAGGTGAGTAAGCGGCGTTCTCAAACCATTCGCCTGCATCTTCTTCTAAAACAACCGGTGCAACCGGGCGAAAATCTTCACGGTCTTTTATTTCATTCAATCTTTGCTGCATAGAAGCATTAACCGGTGATGCTAAAATTGAACGGCTACCTAAAGCTCTGGGGCCAAATTCCATTCTGCCCTGGTACCAACCAATCACTTTGTCTTCTGCTAAAATCTTCGCTGTTTCTTCTGCAATATTTTCAAGTTTGCGATAGCGAACTTTCGTCCATTTAAGAAATTCTTCGATTTCATCATCTTTGTAATCAGGGCCCCAATAAACGTGCTTCATTTCTTCACGCTGGTAATCATTTTTTCTTTGTTGCTTATCAATCCATAATGCCGCACCAAGCGCTGTGCCTGCATCTCCGGCAGCGGGCTGCACCCAAATATTTTTGAATGGAGTGTTGTCTCTAATAACTGCATTCATTACACAATTCAAAGCAACACCACCAGCAAGACACAAATTTTCGCATTGTGTTTTTTTATATAACCAGTTAGCCAATTGTACAACAGTTTCTTCAAGCGCTTTTTGTAATGAATGCGCTATGTCAAATTGCTTTTGTGTGAATGGTTCGTCCTTTAATCTTTTTTTACCAAGCACTTTTTCAAAATCAACTTTTTCAATTGTATAATTTCCATCATCACTGATATTAATCATTTGCCTGAACACATCAAGATAAACAGGCTTGCCATAAGAAGCCAGCGCCATTACTTTATATTCATCTGATGAATGCAAAAAACCTAAATGCGTGGTAACATCTTCATATAACAATCCAAGTGAATGCGGCAAACAAACTTCACCTATTGTTTCAAGATTATTTCCTTGACCAATATAATAACTGCTTGTTGCTTTTTCTCCTCTTCCATCAAGCACCATAACCGCAGCTTTATTAAATGAAGAAGGCAAAAATGCACTTGCTGCATGTGCAATATGATGATCAACAAAATGCCATTTGCTCATTTCGATATGCGCACCAACAAATCTTTTTTGCAAGTGATGCGGGTATCCATCAGCTAACTGTCCCGGAGCATTTATAATTAATGAAAGAAACAACGGATCCCATTCTGAATCCCAATCTTCTGGCTTAGACATTTCAGAAGGCTTTAAAGGCAAACTTATATCAGTATCGTTTGCATGTGTGCCCAATAATTTATATGGATTAAATGAGTAGGCTATATCCTCAACATCATTTAAATGAATACCGGCAACTTTCAAACAATAATCAATTGCATGAAATGGCAACTCGTAAGTAGAAAAAGGAATTGGCCTTTTTCCATGTTTAATATGTGTAAATCTTTCTTCTTCTGCCGCAGCTAATAATTTTCCGTCTTTTAAAATACATGCCGCAGAATCATGAAAAGTTGCATTAATTCCTAATGTGTACATATAATAAATGTGTGAACCACATACAATTCAAATACTAAACCGATTAACAGTTGAACATCAAAGTTTTTTGTATGAATGCAGCGTATCAATATCCCTAACATTAAAGAAATTATAATGAGAAATTTTTGTTGTTATAAGTACACATTAAATGAGGAAACTTCTACATAAACATTTGTATTAACAAAATCATTTATTCACTTCTTATAAGAGTATCATAAACATATTAAGTGGCATTATTTTTTATAAATTATAAGCCCTGATCCAATACCCAAATTTTTCACTAATACATATTTAATGTTTGAACCGATCAATGATCCGGGTAAAAAAATAAAAATTTTTACCTGGCACATACATGGCAGCTATTTGTATTATTTATCGCAGGGCGATTATGATATTTATATACCTGTAACCGAAGAAAAAAACGAAGGTTATTATGGTAAAGGCGAAACTTTTCCTTTTGGAAATAATGTGATTGAAGTAGCTGCAAACGAAGTAAAAAATCTTTCATTTGATTGCATACTTTTTCAAACAAATAAAAATTATCTCGTTGATCAATTCGATATTTTAAGCGAAGCACAACGCAAGCTGCCACGCATTTATCTTGAACATGATTCGCCTGCAAAACATCCTACAGATACGAGGCATGTTATAACAGAACCGGAAATTCTGGTAGTGCATGTAACACATTTTAATAAGCTTATGTGGCAGAACGATAACGGCAATGTAAAGGTGATTGATCACGGCGTTATGTCTGCACAGGTTAGTTATACCGGCGAGCTCGAAAAAGGTATTGTTGTAATAAATAACATGCACCGGCGCGGACGAAAATTAGGCGCAGATATTTTTGAAAAAGTAAGCAAAGAAGTTCCGCTTGATTTGGTTGGAATGGGCACAAAAGAATTTGGCGGATTAGGTGAAGTACTGCATCCGCAATTGCCATCTTTTATAAGTAAGTATAGGTTCTTTTTTAACCCGATACGTTATACAAGTTTAGGCCTTGCCGTACTTGAATCCATGATGGCAGGAATACCATTTGTTGGGTTGGCAACAACAGAATATGTAACCGTTATACAAAATGAAATTTGTGGTTATATACACACGGATGTTGATTATTTAATTGAAAAAATGAAAGCGCTTTTAGCCAATAAACATCTTGCATTAAGCCTTGGAGCGAAAGGCAAAATGGTTGCAGAAGAGCGATTCAATATTCAACGCTTTACAAAAGACTGGAAAGAAACATTCGAACAATTAATCAAACCCCAAAAAATACACTATGAAAAAGAGAATAGCATTTATCAGTGAGCATGCTTCGCCCTTAGCCATATTAGGCGGCATTGATAACGGCGGACAAAATGTTTATGTTGCTGAATTAAGTACTGAACTTGCCCGCAAAGGCTACCAGGTTGATGTGTACACAAGAAAAGATAGCAAAGACGCTGATGAAGTTGTGTACTGGCAACCAAACGTGAGAGTAATTAATATAAAGGCAGGTGAAGAATGTTTTATTGAAAAAGAAAAACTGCTTTGCCACATGAATGAGTTCTCACGTAACATGCTCTCTTTCATTAAAAGAGAAAACATTCATTACAGCATTGTACATGCAAACTTTTTCATGTCTGCACTGGTTGCTTCTTGTATAAAAAAGGAACTGCATATTCCTTACGTGGTTACATTTCATGCATTAGGTTTGGTAAGATTAGCGCATCAAAAACAAATGGATAAATTTCCAATTGAGCGTTTTGATATTGAAAAAATGTTGGTTCATGATGCTGATGCGATTATAGCTGAATGTCCGCAGGATAAAGAAGATCTTATTTATTATTATAAAGCTGATCCATTAAAAATAACAATTGCACCTTGTGGGTTTAATCCAAAAGAATTTCATGTTA
Organism: Parafilimonas sp.; assembly: GCA_040003735.1. Taxonomy (GTDB): domain Bacteria; phylum Bacteroidota; class Bacteroidia; order Chitinophagales; family Chitinophagaceae; genus Parafilimonas. The sequence continues at coordinate 30,706 of JBDUBY010000290.1, read as the reverse complement.
TTGATAAAAAAATTGCAAGACAAAAATTGGGTTTAAATAATGATGAAAACATTTTATTGCAGTTGGGAAGAATGGTGCCGCGCAAAGGCGTGGATAATGTTATCCGCTCGTTAAGCAAATTGAATGGCAGTTTAAAAAATACACGCTTGCTTATTGTTGGTGGTGAAAGTGATGAGCCGGATGAAAAACTTACACCTGAAATCGGCCGCCTTAAAAAAATTGCCGAAGAAGAAAATGTTTTAAAAAATATAAGTTTTACAGGCCGCCGCAAAAGGGATGTATTAAAATATTTTTATGCAGCAGCGGATATATTTATTACAACACCGTGGTATGAGCCTTTCGGTATTACACCGCTTGAAGCAATGGCATGTGGTACACCGGTTATCGGGTCAAATGTTGGCGGAATAAAATATAGCGTTGCTGATGGTAAAACAGGTTTTCTTGTTCCACCAAAAGATCCACATGCACTTGCTGAAAAAGTGGAATGCCTTATTTCTGATAAACAACTTATGGCATCAATGAGAAGAAATGCTGTGAAGCATGTACATAAATTTTTTACGTGGACCAACGTGGCAAATACAGTGAATGATGTGTATGAAAAAATCAATGCATCTTATCAAAAACAAACACCGGTGCGTAAGCTTGTTTTAGTACCCGAATTTTCTTTAAGAAATGTGGGATCTATGTTGCATGAATCTTTATTACACGGTTAAAAATTAAATGAAAAAGGCAGTATTTATAGATAGGGACGGAACGCTTATAAAAGATATTCCGTATAATGCAAATCCATCGTTAATAGAGTTGGAATATTATGCAGTGGATATGCTGCAGTTGCTGAAAAAGAAAAATTATTTACTTATCCTGGTATCTAATCAAGCTGGTATTGCAAGAGGATATTTTGCTGAAGAAGATTTATTTATGATGCACGAAGCACTGCAGCAAAAACTGTTAGATGGCAACGTTCAATTAGATGCTATTTATTATTGTCCGCACTTGCCCGGCGGTTCAAATAAAAAGTATGCAATTGACTGTGATTGCCGCAAGCCCAAGCCGGGATTGATTTATAAAGCTGCTGAACACTTTAATATCTATCTAAATAATTCATGGATGATTGGTGATATCTTAAATGATGTTGAAGCCGGTAATACGGCAGGCTGCAAAACCATACTTATAAATAATGGCAACGAAACCGAATGGATTATTAATGAGCAGCGCAAACCATGTTATGAAGTAAAAGATCTTGAACAGGCGACTGAAATAATTTTAAAACATGAACTGGAAGCAGTGTAAAAATATTTTATGCATACGTGCAGATAACATGGGCGACGTGATCATGTCAACACCAGCTTTTCGTGCATTAAAAGAAAGCTTTGATTGCAAGCTTACTCTGCTTACATCAACAATGGGCAGTTTGATTTCACCATTAATTAAAGAAATTGATGAAACAATAATAGCTGATTTGCCATGGGTAAAAACAAGCACAACAGTTGATTCTGTTACATGCATCAAGCTTATTGAAAAACTGAAATCATACAACTTTGATGCAGCTATAATTTTTACTGTATATAGTCAAAATGCTTTGCCTTCGGCTATGCTTGCATTTATGGCAAACATTCCTTTACGTTTAGCTTATTGCAGGGAAAATCCTTATATGCTTTTAACGGATTGGGTGCCTGATAAAGAGCCGTATACTTTTATTCAACACCAGGTGGAAAGAGATTTAAACCTTGTAAAAACTATTGGTGCGGTTACGCATGATAAACATCTTTCTGTTTGCTTTAATCGGGAAGCATTTAAAACTGCTGTTGAAAAATTAGAGCTGATAGGCTTTGATTCGAATAAAAAATATATTGTTGCACACGCCGGCGTAAGCGAAGCGAAAAGAGAATATCCTGAGCAAAATTGGGTTGAAGCGATACATCTTTTACAACAACAAACAGAGTTGCAAATTTTATTGACTGGCACTGAAAATGAAAAGCCGCTTACACAACGCATTCAACAAAAAACGAGGAAGAATGTTTTTTCTGCTGCCGGGCTTTTTAGCATTGAAGAATTTGTAGCTGTTATTGAAAATGCCAGGTTAATTATTAAAGTAAACACTTCAACTGTGCATATTGCGGCTGCATTAAACAAACCGTTAATTGTTTTGTATGCGCTTACCAATCCGCAACACACACCATGGTTAACTAAAAATATTGTGTTGCCTTACAGCGTGCCATCAACATTAAAAAGTAAAAACGAAGTGATTGAATTTGTTAATCAATCTTATTATAATAAACCTGTTGAATACCCTTCGCCAAACGTACTAGCTACGCAGGCATTAACGTTAATGAATAATCGTTTGGTGAATAATTCATCACAACTAATTTTTTAAAATTAAAAATATTTTATGGCTAATAAAAAAGACATCAGTAAAGAAAAAACATTTGATAAAAATGAAGAAATAGATAACCCGGCTGAGGTTGGTAAGAAAGCTATTGAAGCGGATAAAAAAATTAATAAACAGGACAAGTCAACAGAACAGAAAGATGAGGAAGAAAAAAAAGATGCGGAGCAGTGGCGTAATGAAGGGTAATTATTTAATCATAAAAATTCAGTTCAATATTTTTTGAATAACTCACTTCTTTTACACCATTAAAAAAGTTTTTTAAAATGGCGGCCATTGTAATTACACTTGCCGGAAGCAAGATATAATCTGAGGCATTGCAGTTAACTGCTTCTTTGGCTTTTTGATCAGCCAATGATGAATAAAGAACAACAGGTGTAAATTTAAAACACTCCATGTTTTTTATTTTCTTCAAAAATTCAAGCCCTGATAATTTTGGAAGGTTCATACCTACGAAAATAATATCGGGCGCAACGCTTCTTAATATTTTTGCTGCTTGCACTACATTTCTTGCGCGGCTGCACACAAAATCAAGATTGCTTTCTTCCAGTGCATCTGAAAAAAATTCAAGCTTGGTTTCATCGTTTTCAATTAACAAAATGTGCTTTTTCATTAGTAAGAATTTAAAATTGATAATAATATTGTTACATGGATTTAATGTGTGTTTAATTAATCAAATAAAAAAACCTTTATGCAACAGGTTACAGTAAACAGGAACTTTTAATCAGAATAAATAAACGGGAAAATGAATGTGACTGTAAGAAAAAATGTATAAACACCTCAATGCTTGAGAGTAGGTAAACTTGGCACAGCAAGATTAAGGAATAAATTATGCAACAAGGAAATTTTTTTTTGACTTTTTTACATATTAAAGAGGCTTTTGTGTGCTCACAATAAGCCTGTTTTCCATCATACCAGGTGCTGGTTTCGTTGAGACCTTATTTGCAATGGATTATGCATACACATATTTTTAAACCTGGCATTTTTCAGCAGCCTTTCGAGCTCTGTTTCTGAATAAAAGTGATCGGCAATCACGCCTTTATTAAATAAGGGGTTTAGAAGCTGATGTTTTTTAAGTATTTAGTTTAACTACTTCCATACATTCACCAACCGTTATGCACAGCACCATTGCTATATAATATCAAAATAAATACTGTTGAAATATGTATAAGAGAAATATAAAACTCAGCGAAGTTTTGAGCTGACTGATTGTACTGTGGAATACTTCGGTATATGCTTTATAACAAAGTATGTGCCCTTTGAAAACTTTAATTCAGTTTTCATTGTTTATTTAATTTAATGAACAGAAGTATTATAATGTGTAAGCGTTTTACAATTTACAATGCACAAAAATTTTATTTTCGTGGTAATGTTTACCCGTTCTAAATCATTTTATTATTCCTAACAATTATTACTGCAACCGAATATTATATTGGTATAAAAATATAGATGTTTGCATAAAGAAATATGCCACCACCATTCACCAATTATAGTACATCAAACAGCAAGGAAGAATTTTTAGCAGAAGACATATCGCTTAATCCTTTACCACGATCTGTGATCAGGGATAATACATATATTTTGCTTGATGGTGAATGGAGATTTGCATTAGATACAGAAGATGCCGGCATCAAAGAAAAATGGTACGATAGCCATGAATATAAAGACACTGCAATATGGCCCGGTTCAATCGAACAACATATAGCTATAGCAAAAGGTATTAAAGAAGGAAGCACCTGGCAAGATAAAGTTGTAGCCTGGTATGAACGCGATTTTCAATTGCCGGTGATAGAGCCGCATGATAATATGCCATCGATATTGCAACTTACATTTGGTGCGTGTGGCTACGAAACGCAGGTATGGCTAAATGGAATTGCTCTAAAAACTATTGAAGGTGAAGAAGTGCATTTAGGTGAATACACTTCTTTTTCCTATGAATTATTGCCCAACGATTTGCGGCCTGTAAACCGTCTTACGGTGCGTATAGCAGATACTATGGATGCTGATCAGCCAAGGGGTAAGCAGGAATCCAATATATATAAACGCGGGGGCATATGGTACCAAACTTATTCAGGCGCGGTGCGCAGTGTTTGGATAGAACAGGTGGAACAAAACCGTTTAAGAAGCCGTGTTGGTGTTGTTTCAATTGTAGAAGACAATCTTGTGCGTTTCAATATCACAACGCGTATTCACGATGCCGGTAAATATGTAATAAGGCTGGAAATATTTGAAAAAAATGGAGACAATAATATGCCGGTGGCAAGTTCAGATTATCCATTGGATTTAAGTGCAGGACAAAAACAACAACGCCTTGTAATTGAAGTTCCCGATGCAAAATTATGGTCGCACCAACAACCAAACCTGTACAGGCTTGTTGCCCATTTAATTGATAGTGACGGTCATGATTCGGAGATACAAACATTCTTTGGCCTTCGCAAAATTGAAGCGCGGGGCCGTTATGTTTACCTGAATAATGAAAAGATCTATCTCGATGGCATATTATACCAGCCATCAACATCAACATACGAACAAATCAAGCGGCACATGCTTGCTATGAAAGAACTTGGATGCAACCTTGTGCGCATACATATTGCCGGTGTTGATCCACGTGTATATAATCTTGCAGATAAACTTGGTTTATTACTTTGGGTAGAAGTTCCAAGCCCGCATCGTTCTACGCGCAAAAGCCGCAGTAACCACAGGGCAGAATTATTGCGTATGCTTGATCTTGCAGGCACGCATCCATCCATTGTAATATGGAGTTTATATAATGAAGACTGGGGCGCACAGGATATTGCAACCAATGAAAAAACACGGCAATATATTACCGATATGTATCATTACATGGTACTGGCGCAGCCGCAATTTTTAGTAGTTGATAATGACGGATGGCAGCATATATCTTATCTCGGGCGTCTTAAATCTGACCTTCTTACTATACATATTTATACTCCGGATATTAATCAATGGAAGGAAACGCTTGACCGTTTAATGAATGGTGAAATGAATAATGTTGCGGCTTACCCGCTTGTTGTGGGAGACCCTTTCTTTTACCGTAAACAGGTACCGCTTGTTGTAAGTGAATGGGGCGGCTTTGGTTTTGTAAATTATGGTGGCCCTGAAAAAGAAATAGACCGCGCTGAATTGATAAAACAATACAAAAATGAACTAAGGAACCGCAGTATTGCCGGAGATGTTTATACGCAGGCAACTAATATAGAAGAGGAAAAAAATGGTTTGATAGATTCGGAGACCGGCGAACTGCTGGTACCTGCAGGTTTATTACAAAGCGATAAAACAATTGCTTCTGCAGAAGGTGGCAGCGCCTGATTAAATACTATTTTAAGAATTTGCGGTTATCAATCCTGCACCGGGAAAAAACAATGGAACGATGCGCTTTTGCCATCTTCGCTTTCTGCAGATATAAAGCCATCATGTGCGTTCATAATCTTCCTGGCAATCGTTAAACCTGTGCCTGAACCTTTATATTTTTTATCATGCAGTTTCTCAAACATAGTAAAAATCCTTTCGGCGTCATTGCTGTCAAAGCCAATTCCATTATCCTTTACCGTAACTTTATAATATTTATTGCCCTGCATCAACTCATGCTGCCCGCCGGAAACGATCTTTTCACAGGTTACTATTATTTCAGGAAGATCAGCAGCGTTAAACTTAAAGCCATTATCAAAAAGGTTATAAAATAATATATACAGGTAATCTTTATGCCCCGGAATAGTACATAATTTTTTTATAATAATGTTCACTTTTTTTTCATGTTTCTTTTCTACATCTGCACTTACTTTTTGCAACAGTTCATTCAAATCAACTGTTGCATCAGGCTTTTGCAGGATGCTTATCTGTGCCAGGCTCAGGATGTCATCAAGCAATAAATCCATGCGGTTTAAAGAAGACTGCATACGCCTGAACGAAGCCTTGCCACTATCTGATAAACGGCTTCCCTCCATTTTTACCAGGTATTCAACACCCGTGTACATTTGCCTGATTGGCTCTTTTATTTTATTACTGGTGATGTAAGTAAAAGAGGCGAGCTCTTCAGAAGTTATTTTTAATTGCCTGTATCTTTTTTCAAGTTCTTCATTAAGGTCCTGCAGTTGCCGTTCGGCCTTTATACGGTGCGCTACATCATGTACAATATTCATTACGCCTATCACATTTCCATCGTTATCATCTAAAGGAATGTAATGATTTTCTGCATGCAACCTGTGCTTAAATTGTTTTGAAACAGGCACAAAACTTTTATGCCCGCATAATGCATTCTTTAATGCATCAATTGTTTGTTCATCCTGTTCAAGACCGGGTATAAGCTTAAACAACGATTTGCCTATCGCCTCTTTTTTTGAAGGGCCATACATTAATGCAGCAGTTTTGTTCCAGGCAATAACATCATAGTTTGTACTTATTGCTATAATAGCATCAATACTGCAATCGTTTAATATTTCAGCAAGTGATAATTCGCTTAAATCGTTTCCTGCTTTTATTTCGTTTCCTGTTCTCATTATCAATATTTATATAGGCAGCATAATTAATTTTTGTTAAGATGATATTTCATCAGTTCTACCAACGCTTTTGTTTTAAAAGGTTTTTCTACAAATGCATCGGCGCCTGCTTCTGCAGCGGAGGCTGCTATAAAAGGGCTTGCAGAAATTATAATAACCGGTATATTTTTAGTTGAGAACTGCGCTTTAAGAAAACGGCAAATTTCCAGGCCGTCGATACCTGATAATTGTCTATCTATTATAAACAGATCAGGGAGCTCAAACTGGTTTCCCATTAGCACATCTCCGTTGGCATAAAGAATTACGTTATAACCAGCCCGTTGTAAAATAAGCCGAAAAATATCCCTGATACCGGCATCATCATCTACGATTATTATCTGCTTCATATATCAATTATCAATAGAATAAAATACTTCAGCGCATTCCGTTATAATAGTATTGAATATAGTTAATGCAAGGCTTTAGCGGTAGTATAACAGCGCTATAATTAAAATCTATAAATGCCGGGTGTGCGGAACGTATTTAGTAGCATGAAAGTAATAAGGACTTCCAGTAGTTCAAAAGTATCGTATTTACTGTGCAAGCAACGATTTATTTAATTAATAAGAATTATATGTTTTCTTATTAATTTTCAACGTTGTATGGCAGCGAAAAGTAAAACGTGGATCCGTCATTTGAGTTGCTCTCAACCCATATCTTTCCTTTATGTAAAGTAATGATAGATGCTGCTATATATAAGCCCAGGCCCATGCCCGGGAATGTGCTTGCCTGCGCGTTGTTTACCCTGTAAAACCTGCCGAAGATCTTGGTTTTTACATCTTCAGGTATGCCAATGCCTGTATCATGTACACTCACCTGTACACCTGCTGTTGTTTTTTCTAAAGCGATAATGATATCACCACCTTTGGGTGAATACTTAACCGCATTGGAAATTAAATTGGTCAGCACTTCTCCGATGCGCCTTCTGTCTGCAGTGATAAAAATATTATCTTTTGCAAGCAATTTAAATGTATGATCAGCGGCTATGTGTTTAAGTTCTTCCACCCGCTCTTTTACCAGTTCCGTTAAATCAAATCTTTCTGTTAACAATGCAAATTCACCTTGTGAAAGCGTAGTAGTGTCCAGCAGTGAACGTATCAATTCAACCAGCCTGTCAACCTGCTCATCCAGTTTTGCTATCATTTCATTTTCCGTGCTGTTGCTTTTTTCGTCATTGATGTCGCGCAGCAATTCTGTATAAGCTTTAATGCTGGTAACAGGTGTTCTTAATTCGTGACTGGCTATTGCAATAAAATCATCCTTCTGCTGCTCCAGCAGTTTTTGTTTTGTCATATCCCGGGCAACTTTTACATAACCCGTAAGTTCCGGATTATAAATAGGACGCATTGTACCGCTTAGAAAAATATTCGATCCATCTTTCCTGCGGTGCCAGCGTTCATCAATGGCACGCCCTTCTTCCCGTGCTGTTTTCATTTCTTTCCCCGGAATGCCTGCAGCTTTATCCTCATCAGTAAAAATGATGTCACCAGGTTTACCGATTACCTCATCGGCGGTAAATTCAAACGTGTGTTCCGCGCCACTGTTCCATCCTTCTATTAATCCATTAATATCCGTATTAATGATGGCATAATCAACGGCGCTCTCCATTGTAATACGCAGCCTTTCCTCAGACTTCCGCAAAGCCTCCTCTGCTTTCGTACGCCCTATAAAAGCTGATGCCTGCCTGGCATACAGGTCAAGCGTCCATAGGTCTTGTTCCGACGGTATATGCGGGGATTTAAAAAATGTGGAAAGTATACCAAGAAGATCATCGTCATGGCCAAACAGGGGAGTGGATTGAATGGACCTGTACCCTTCGGTAACCGCATAATGTTTATAGGCTTTGTAGGCTTTATCGGCATACACATCTTTTACCATAACGCGTTTACGAAGCTTTATTGACCTTCCCGGTACCTGCTCGTAATTTACATTTACCTGTTTAAAGGTTTCCTCAAACTCATCTGAAAAACCGCTCTGTGCTACCATTTTGAGTGAATCACCTGTTGCATCATATAACTGAATACATCCAAAGTCAGCTTCTATTAAATGCATGGAAGCTGAAAGCGTTTCATTAAGCGCTTCCTGCACATTTTGTATAGCCAATACGCGGGTGCTTGAATCGTACAGATTCCGCATTTTTCGCAATTCCGATTCAAGTTGCGCTTCTGACGTACGTAACGAGTTTTCCGCATTTTTTAATTCGGAAATATTTATGAAGGCAATTACCACCCCGCTGATGCGGTCTTCTGCGGTGCGGTAAGGTGTAACCTGCATCAGGTAAGTACGGTTTTGCTGTACCCTTACTTCGCGCTCAATAGATTGCAATTTTTTTAAGACACCTTCTACATCCTGTAACAGGTTTGGGTAATCCAGACGATTGGTAATATCTGACAGAGGACGCCCCAGATCGGCGGGGATGAGGTTAAAAATTTCGCGGCTGGCAGGCGTAAATAATTTTATGCGGAAATACCTGTCAAGGAAAATGGTACCGATATCCGTAGAGTTGATGAGATTTTGAAAGTCATTATTGGATTGTGAAACTTCTTCAATCTTTACTTTTAATTCCTGGTTTACCGTAATCAGCTCTTCATTAATTGACTGTAATTCTTCCTTGCTTGTTTCCAATTCTTCTGCTGCAGAACGCAATTCTTCGTTCATTGCCTGCAACTCTTCATTAGATGCTTTCAGCTCTTCTGTTTGTACTTCAAATTGCTCGCCGGATGAGCGGGCCTGTATTTTTAAATTATTTAATTCTTCTTCGAGCTGAAGACTGACCGGCTCCGATTCTTTTGGAAAAATTTCAATTGCATCTGTACCAGGTTTATTCTGGGAAGGCTCAAACACTACCAGTATGAAACCACGGGCTGTATCATTAGCACGCAGTACAGGACGAACGTGGAGGTTAATTATTTCTACATGCTCATTGGTTTTAACCGGCAGGTTTTTAACTTCTATATTCACCTGCTTTTGCCTTGCCTGGTATAAAGCTGTACGCAGTTCAAGCCTCAGTTCATTCCTTACCAGCTTTAAAATGCTTTTTGAAGGTTCGCCACCCGGCATCCGCATAAACCTGCCTGCATTTTCTGATACGTGCACTACATCGTAATTTTCATTGATGATAATAGAGGGAGGCGCATATTGTTCCAGCAGGCGCTGGTGCAAATCGCCCAGCGATATGCGCTCCATAGCACGGTTTTCCTGCTCGTGTGAACCTTTAACCGTTATACCATCTGTACCGGGCAGTTTTATTTTAAATGAAGAAACAAATGAATTATCCGGTACCGGGAAAGGACGCGCTGTAACCTGCCGGCTCTGAAAAACCTGGTATTCTTTACTATCTATAAGATACAAATCGTTGGCGCCATCAATAGATTCACTGGAACCAAGAAAAAGGTATCCGCCCGGGTTTAACGCAAAATGAAATGTTTCCATAACCCGGTTTTGGGCCGCCTGGTTTAAATAGATAAGCATGTTGCGACAGGTAACCAGATCAAGGTGGGAGAAAGGCGGATCTTTTATCACATTGTGATTGGCAAACAGGATCATTTCCCTCAGCTCCCTCTTTACACGGTAGCCGCCTGCTTCTGTATTAAAAAAACGCTGTAACCGCGCAGCGGATATGTCGGCCGCATCATTCAATGTATAAAATCCTTCGCGTGCTTTCAAGATAGCATCTTCGTCAATATCTGTTGCAAAAACCTGTACCGGGGGCATGCCTTTTAGACCATCAAATCTTTCTGCTAAAAGCATGGCAATTGAATAAGCTTCCTCGCCGGTAGCGCAACCGGCTGTCCATATACGAACCGGTTTTCCCGGTATTTTATGTTGTATTATTTTAGGTATGGTGACAGTTTCAAGGTAGGTAAAACTGTCTTTGTCGCGAAAGAAATTCGTAACAGATATCAGCACATCTTTCAGCAGTGCCTGTGTTTCTTCCGGCTGTTTACGCATAAAATCCACATAAGCTGCCAGTGAATTTAAACCATGTACCGAAATACGCCGTTCTATGCGGCGCAACATCGTAGCCCGCTTGTAGTTTGAAAAATCATGGCCTGTTTTTGTACGAAGCTGGGTAAATATTTCGCGTAAGGCTGCCTGCTGATCCTCTTCTAATGCATCCTGCGGAACGGGAATTGTAACTGCCCAGATCCTATTTTTATAAGCAATTACTTTTGCTGGAATTTCTGCAACATTTAAAATCTCATCTACCAGTTCTGTGGCTATTGCATTACGCGGCATATCAGAATATTCCGCTTCGCGAGGGTTTTGAACGAATACAGCGCCACCTTTCTCCTTCACGCGCTTTAAACCCATTGAACCGTTTGCACCAGTGCCGGATAAAATAACTGCAACGGCATTTTGTGCATAGTGTTCAGCCAGTGTACGAAAGAATATATCCACCGGGGCACGCCTTTCTTCGATAAGCGTATTTGGTGACACAATTATGTGCCCGTCTTCCATTGTAAGATGCTGGTTGGGAGGAACCACGTACACATGATTGGGCTCTACCTGTACTTTTTTGTTTACCTGCGTTACCGACATTAGAGTGGTGCTCTGCAATACTTCAGCCAGCCTGCTGTCATGATCGGGTGAAAGATGCAGGATAACCACATACACTATGCCTGAGTCTTGGGGCACATGCGTAAAGAACTGTTGCAATGCCTGGATGCCACCTGCCGAAGCACCTATGCATGTTATAAAAGAACTATTTTGGATAGGGGCATCAATATCTTTTTTCTTCACCAGGCCTTCTGCACTCACTTTATAGGTTTTATTCAAGCCCAAGGTAAATCAAATTATCACTCTTTTTCTACAGTTTATGATTATGTATAATCAACAGGCAGGTTATTACCACACTACCTGCCTGTGATGAAACATTTCAGCATATTAACTCCAGGGATCGAGGACAACCTTTACACAGTTGTCTTCTTTCTTTTTAAAGATTTCATATCCATGCGCCACCTGGCTGAGTGGTAAGCGGTGTGTGATAATATCATCCAGTTTCACTTTGCCTTCCATTACATATTCCATTAATTTTTTTACAAACTTTTGTGCCGGAGCCTGTCCGCCACGGATAGTTATGCCTTTATCGAAAAACTGCCCTATAGGAAAATTATCATAATTAAAAGGATAAACGCCTAACACGGAAACAATACCGCCACGACGCACAGCGCTCATACAAGCTTCCAATACTTTCACTGATCCTTTTTCCAGGTGTACAACTGCTTTTGCACGGTCTAATATGCTTCGTTCAGGTTCAAAGCCAACCGCATCAACACATACATCTGCACCGCGGCCCTGTGTACGCCGACGTATATGTTCAATAACATCTTTCACATCATTCTCCCATAAAATTGGTTCCGCATTGGTAGTTGCAACAGCTTTATCCAAACGATATTGAACCGTGTCAACAATCATTACTTTTTCTGCACCACGCAGCCATGCACTTTTTGCAGCCATTAAGCCCACCGGTCCCGAGCCAAAAATTGCAACTGATTCGCCGCCTTTAACCTGGCCCCAATCAATGCCGCTATATCCTGTAGGGAAAATGTCTGTTAGAAATAATACCTCTTCATCTTTTAAATTATCCGGCACTATCACCGGCCCATAATCTGCATACGGAACTCTTACATATTGTGCCTGCCCGCCATCGTACCCGCCATATAAATCTGAATACCCAAACAGTGCTCCTCCTTTTTCAGTCAGCAACCCGCCTTCAGGGCCATAATGATCGAGATTACTATTTTCGCAATGGCCAGGCAGCTCATGCTCGCAAAAAAAGCAATGACCACAAGCAATGGGAAATGGAACAACAACCCTGTCGCCGCGTTTTAAATTATTTACCCCGCTTCCAATTTCTTCCACTATGCCCATAAATTCATGCCCCATTACCATAGGCCTTAGCTGCGGAATAGCGCCAGAATACATGTGCAAATCTGAACCGCAGATTGCTGTACTCGTTACCTTAATAATAGCGTCCCTTGCATCTTTTAACTTTGGATCTTCCACTGTATCATATACAATCTTTCCACCTGCATGAATCACTGCTGCTTTCATAATTTGTTTATTTATTGAATTATTTATTCCTGATCAACCGGTTTTTGCTGGTTATATACCTGCTTTGCCACCATACTATCAGGTATTACGTTGCTCATCCCTACCTGCATTTTATTTTTAAATCCTGATACCACTTTATCATCGCCATTCATCAGCGCATCAAATCCATCCTTCGCAACTTTTGCAGCGTCATCAAGCTTTCCTTCCTGCACAATCTTCGATTCCTGCATGTCTGCTTTATTAAAGAAGTCGGTATCGGTTGCGCCGGGCAACAATGCAGTTATGGTTACACCTGTATCTTTTACTTCTGCACGTATTGCTTCTGTAAATGACTGCACAAATGCTTTTGTTCCATGATACACCGATTGAAAAGGGCCAAGAATTTTGCTTGCAACAGATGAGAGATTCAAAATTTTACCGTCACTACGTTCCACCATTTCTTTTAAAAAATGTTTTGTAAGAATTACGAGCGAGGCAATGTTTAACTGAATGATATCAAGCTCACGATAGATATCCGTTTCAACGAATTCGCCATAATAACCCTGGCCGGCATTATTCACTAAAACATCAACCTGAACATTACTTTCTTTTAGTTCATCGCATAAGGCAAAAGCTGCATCTGTGCTGAACAGGTCCTTTGCAATGGTGGTTACATTAATACCATATTGCTGTTTTAGTTTAGCCGCCGTGTTATCAAGTTCATCCTGTTTTCTTGCTACGATAATTAAATGATATTTGTCTTCTGCAAATAGTTTGGCCAGCTCGTAGCCAATACCGCTTGTTGCACCTGTGATAAGTGCACATTTGTTGTTTAACTGCATATAATGATTTATTAATTTCTCTGGTGAAGAATAGTGTCTTCCAGGTTAGCACAAGAAGGTCTAAAAAAATCATGCCGGGAAAACCTTAATCTTAGTCATCAGAATTAGATTCAATATTCGTGTTGAAAAATCTACAGCTTTATTATGATGCTTCTACATTACGGTTCTTTAATGCATCTGACTGCTTAGAAATGGCTTCTTTACTTAAAAACTCATTATTTAAAATTGCTGCACGAACAGTGTCTGAGCGTTCCTGTACCTCTTTTGCTTTTTGAAAATATAAGGCGGCCAGCCTTGAATGATTGGCCTCAGCATAATGATCGCCGATATGGTTAAGCAGCATTATACTTTCCTCCATTCCACGAATAGCACTGTATAAACTGTCTTCAATTTTTTCCGATATAGATGCAAGCAGCGAATCAGCAGAATAGGCATGACCGGTATGGCAGCGATAGCGTATGCGTTGCACATCCTGTATAGCAGATAACACACCATGACATTCAGGACAGGCAAATACGGAGGGTTCGCCCATTTTGAAAACACCTTTATCAAGAGCACGTTCTTCAGCAGCAATCTCTATCTCCTTCTTTGTTTTTTCGTCTTTCATATTTTCATTTACCGGGCTAGGTTGCTGCTGCAATAATTTAACAAGCAAGGCCGGCAATTCGCCTGCGGTTACAGTATAATCCACTTCCACTTCACGCATAGCATTTTCCGGCATTGAAGGAACCTGTGCATCAACAGGGTTCTGTACAATGGCAACGCCCCCATATTGTTTTACACTGCCAAGCCCGGCAGTTCCGTCATCCAAAGCACCGGATAAAATAATGCCTATAACCCGGTTTCCAAATGTATAGGCAGCAGACCGGAATAAAGGATCTACAGCAGGTCGGAAACGGTTTTCTTTAGGCCCGTGAGTAACCCTTACCCTGTTTTCTTCTACCAGCAAATGATGATCTGGTGGCGCCACATAAATGCGGTTGGTTTTTATCGGCTCTTTATCGTATGCATGTGCCGCGTGTATGGTATTAATGCTGTTAAACAATTGTGGCAAAATACCCCGTATGTCCGGGCTCATATGCCATACAATAAAAACAGGTGCACTAAAACCCGGAGGCAGACCTTTAATGATCATTTTAAGCGCATCCAGCCCACCGGCGGAAGCGCCGATAACAATAATTCTTTCATCAACGGTAATCGGCTGCTGTCCATTCCCAAGCCTATCCTGAGCGGAAGAGATATTAACGGGCATTTTATTTTTTTAAATTGTGATACGAGGATATATATTCTATACCATTACAAATAATGAGCACAAAATTCGGCGGGAATATCTGCTGTATTCCATGCATTAACCATGAAGGAAGTATGAAGGAAGTATGAAGGAGAGTACAAGGAGAGTAGGAGGAGGCTATGCCTTGGCTAGTCCTAAATTGCTATACAAAAGCTTAAAATGAACCTACCACGACATAGATGAAGCCACACATCATTCTTCGCAAGGAAGCTTATTTGGTTAGCAGAAATATTACTACAAAAAAATACAAACAAAAGATTGCTAAACCTGCCCAGAAAGTGATCCTGAGAATAATTGCATATTTCTTTATTGGCTTTGGCAGGTTTAAAAAGGCAGGGCTTCGTTTTGATGAAGAAACAAATTTTCCGTTTTCAAGATTGTTTGTAAAATCTTCTATGCCTGGCATTACATTAAAATTGTATTTGCTTTTAAGCCCGGCAGTATCAAACTTTAGATCAATATAATGCGTTCGTAAACTTTCAATAAAGTTTCCTTTTGCCTTTTCATAACGTAATAATATTATTTTATGCAGAATAAGAATAAGTAATGCAAACAAAATTCTACCAAAATGTAAGATGCCCTGGTTTAAGTTGGTAGTATTAGAAGCACTTAAACGGATGTACAATACAAACATAACTGTAGTAGGGCTTAAAATCCAGTTAATTGCATTGTTCATATCAGAAAGCAGCTTACTATCCTGCGTTGTTTTGCTTTCTGTTTTTTAAATGCATCCTGCAGCAAATCTTTTATCTGATCATCATCCTTTAGCTGAAATGCCATGCGTTATTGTTCGTTATGAGGAAAAGCCTTTTGCCAACCAACCATAATAATCGGGGAATTTATTGCGCCAGCAAAATTCGGAATGTGTACCTTCAGAATCAACTTCTGAATGTACGTCATAATTAGGATAAGAATTAAGCATTCCCGCCACTGAAGTAAGGTGCTCCAGCATGTTTTCACTTTCCTGCGCACCGCCATAAAAATAAAAGTGCTGAGGATAATTGGAATTGCGCTCTGCCAAGGGCTTCAATTCTTCCGCAGCATCAGGAACAAGCCAAAGCGACGGTGAAAAAATACCTGCGCCACCAAAGATTTCAGGGTAATGCATCGCTCCATACAAAGAAATTAACCCGCCCATACTGCTGCCTGCAATATGAGTATGTTCCCGCTGGGTATTGGTTCTAAAATTTTTATCTATAAACGGCTTAAGTGTATTAACTATAAAATCCATGTATTGCCTTCCTTCGCCAGCGCCATATTCGCTGTCGTTATAGTTATATTCTGTAAGCCTGTTCGCGCTATTGTCTATCCCAACTATAATGCATTCGGCTAACATTGCGTTCAGCGTTTTATCAATAGCCCATTCATCACCAAAGGCTGTGGCTTCATCAAAAAGATTTTGACCATCATGCATATAAATAACGGTGTAATTCTTTTCAGTATAATAATAATCGGTAGGGCGATATAACCAAATGCGGCGATGCCTGTCAAGCTGCGGAATATAGAAGTTCTCATCAATAATATCTACATTAGGAACCTTAGTTTGTGTTTCCATTAAATTGTTTCATTAGGCCATAGAAAATATTGTGCCTGATGCAAATTGGAAAGCGGCAATAATTTATAAAGATGAAGCGGATTATATAGTTGCTTATGTGTGGCACCAATTAAAACTTAAATAATTGTACAGGATATTTTTAATAATAGGATTACATACAATAAACAGATTGAATAACGGAAGTAGATCACTCATATGCAGAAAACAATCGATCAATATTTTTTAGAATTTTCAATTCGGCCTTAATTCAATTTCAAGCTTTGAAAACGTACTTATCCGGATTTATACTTTCTCAACTTGTTAGTAAAAAATTGAAACTGCATCAACAAAACAGTGAAAATTTTTATCCTTTTTTTACCGATTGAAAAAATTTTCCCATTTACAAATTAAAAGAGTGCAATTTTATAATGATTTTATTCGCTGCGTAAATTATTACAACAGTACCCATTGAGAGCTTTTTATAAAGAAATTTTTAAAAGCGTGATATGCTTAAACTGTTCTCACTAAAGAAGTCGATCCAAAAAAGACTTTCTTTTTTTACCTGCATTTTAATACTCTGTATTATTATCATCTTTGGATATGCCTCGTATCTCGCTATACAAAATGCTTCTGTTACCGCTGCCAGGAACCGGCTCTCTGCATTAACCGGACAGATTAGTTCAATGTTTAGTCAGGGTGGAACTGTTATGGTGCAGTCAGTAAAAGAAACTGCGGCAAATAAAGCAATGATTGCTTTCTTACAATCAAATGGTGCAGACTCTGCGGATGTTGTACAACAACAACTAAATAATGCGAGGACGGACACACTTGTACCACTGGTAGAATTGTATAATAATAGCGGCCAGCGGCTACGTAGTTCTGTTGATGTTTCCCATGCCATAAATACCAGTGTTTTTTCACTCTCCACACCAGAGCAACGAAGAGAACAAGTCGGAAAAATATACCTCATACAGTCACGAATGTATTTTCCCATTATCGCGACAGTAACCGATGGGAAAATGATTGCAGGATATCTTGTTAAATGGCGGCAATTAGTTTCTTCAAAACAGGAGCTTGATGGTCTTTCAAAACTCATTGGAGACCAGGGCACATTATACATTGGTGCTGATGATAATACATTTTGGACAGATGGATTAAAACCTGTTCCATCCCCGCCGGTAGATATAAATAATCTTCAGAAAGTCATTACCTACCAGGGTCCTGAAGGTTTCCCGGTTATGGCTTCGGCAGCGGCTGTTCCCGGAACAAGGTGGGTAGTGCTTGTAGGCCTTTCTAAAGATATGGTTACTAAAACAGCAAGAGAATTTTTATATATTGTTTTGATTATTGGTGCCATTCTGCTTGCCGCAGGAATTATAAGTGCATGGTTCATGAGCAGGTATATTACTACGCCTTTAAAACAATTGACAACTGCGGCTAATGGCATGGCAAGCGGAGATTATGAAGTATCTATTGATGTGAACAGAAAAGATGAGTTGGGCGTACTCGCAAACGCATTTAACCGCATGGCGACTGAAGTGCAGCAAACTCAACAGGCACTTGAGAAAAAGGTGGAAGAACGCACGAGTGAACTACAGACAACGAATGAAGAATTAAAATCGTTTTCTTATTCAGTATCGCATGATTTACATGCACCACTGCGAAAAATAAAAAACTATGTACAGCTATTAACTACCCGCAATAATCACCGCATGGATGAAGAAGGTGCCCGGTTTCTGCAGGTAATACAAAAGAATACTGTAAGGATGGAACAACTCATTGATGATATTCTAAACCTGTCCAGGATTGGTAAAGCGCCGCTTGTAATTAAAGAAACTGATATGACAGCATTAGTGCATTCTGTTGTTGATGATTCTGCACTATCTGAAAATGATCCAAGCATTATAAAAATATCTTCGCTTCATGCAGCCGTTTGTGACAGCAGTTTACTGCGGCAGGTGTGGACCAATCTTTTCAGCAATGCCGTAAAGTATTCCCAACATGCAACTCCCCGGCGCATTATTATTGATTCCCGTGAAGACAGCCACGAAATCATTTACTCAATACAAGATAATGGCGTTGGTTTTGATGCCGGGTACAGCGCTAAACTGTTTACTGCATTTGAGCGGTTGCATTCAGATAAAGAATTTCAGGGAACCGGTATTGGGCTGGCACTGGTAAAAAGAATTATTGAAAAACATAATGGTAAGGTTTGGGCAAAATCAGCGTTGAACCAGGGAGCAACGTTTTACTTTAGTTTGCCTCAGAATTGACATTTAAACTGTGACTGTGACTGTAAATTATTATTGCATATCAAATTCAATAAATAAGCTAAAGTTGGTAAACACAATACATAAAAACTTAGCAGCTTTATTTGAGAAGAAAACATTAAAAGACATTTTTTCTTATACAATCAAATAGAAATTATTATGAAAATTGATCCGATTGTAATTATTGATGATGATGAAGATGACCGCGATTTATTTAATATGGCGTTCGATGCTCTGAATGTACCCAATAAAATTATTATTTTCTCTGATTCAACTGATGCTTTAGAGTTCCTAAAAAAAACTGATGAACAAATATTTTTTATTATTTGTGATATTAATATGCCAAAGCTGAATGGGTTAGAACTTCGTCAGAAAATTAATGAGAACGAATCGCTCCGCCTTAAGGCAATACCCTTTTTGTTCTTGTCAACTTCAGGAGATGATCAAGTTGTAAATACAGCGTTTGGATTAAATATCCAGGGATTCTTTAAGAAGCCTTCAAACATCGAACACCTGAAAATAATATTGGGTTCTATTATAACTTACTGGAGTAATTTTTAATTACCCAATGCATTAAAAGCCAGCTGGAAATCGCTGTTGCTATTCGCGCTTTATTTGTTCGTGCACTTTTTTGTTTGCTGTTTTTTACGCTACTGCTTTTCGGTTTGCTATCACTTTTTTTTGGTGCAGCTTTCTTAGGTGTTACTTTTTGATTTGATTTTTTACGCGGCGTTTCAGAAGCTTGCACTGTACCTTCTGCTGTTAGGTTTACATCGAACAATGCAAGTACAATTAAAGAATCATTTGCATCATATTCTTCATTCAATGTAGTCTCTAATAATTTAGCTACATCATTTAATTGCAGTTGCAATGCATAGGCACGAGCAGTGCCATAACTACTGATCTCATAATGTTCTATTTTTTGTGCAGCCGCAATAATTGCTGCATTCATTACTTCATTGCTCATGTCTTCACTTAGCAAAGCATTGCCTTCTTTTATTAAGCCTTCCATTGCTTTACAATGTTCTTCGCCTTCAGTATTGTAGTATTTATTAAGAGGCATTATATTCTTCGATAGCTCTTCCCATTTGTTCAATTAAACTCTCATCCAGCATTGTTACATCTTTTTCAACTTGCCATTTTCCCTTTTCTATATTACAAAGCGTAAATAAATATTCGCAGTCCGTTTCAATTTTAAAATTACTGGCGCGGCCTTCATTGGCGTAAGCAGTTACTTTATATGTTTTCCCATTTACGTTTATTTGAAATTGCGATTTATCGCTGTATTTATCATGCATATTTATCTTTTTAATTTTTTATTGCAAAACTGTTGCCATGAGAAAAAACCATAAGTAATTGATAGAAAACTTTATTATTATTGGTGCGGTATGCAAAAAATTAATAGTACTCTAAATATCGGCATCAGCAGCAACAAAATAACCACGTATTATGTTTTGACTATAACAAAACGTATGAATTGTCAAATTAAAACAATGAATTAGTATTGACCTTAATCTAAAATAAATAATATTTTTAATACAATCAATCATGAAAGAAAATACAGAAAGCAAACCCGGATTTTTCGAAAGATTCTCTGCCAAAGCCACTATTGCAACCGGCAGTACAGCAGCCATTATTATTGCATTCGGCGGTGTATTATTATGGGGCGCATTAGGTCCGGTATTTAAGTATTCTGAAGGCTGGCAAATGGTTATTAATACCGGCACCACCATCATTACATTTTTGATGGTTTTCTTAATTCAAAAATCTCA
This sequence comes from Parafilimonas sp., assembly GCA_040003735.1. Lineage (GTDB taxonomy): Bacteria > Bacteroidota > Bacteroidia > Chitinophagales > Chitinophagaceae > Parafilimonas. Next base: position 10,019 of record JBDUBY010000290.1, on the reverse strand, counting down.
GAATAAGGAGTCTATCGCTGTACAACTAAAGTTAAATGAACTGGTAGCAGCGCATGAATTTGCAAGTAACAGGTTGGTTGATGTTGAAAACATGACTGAAGAAGAATTGAAAGTGATTCAGAAGTATTATGCCAGGCTAAAGAAAGATACACAAAAAGAAGAATCTCTACAACAATCTCACTCGATAGATGAAGCTAATAGGCAACATGAGTTAAAAAAAGATATTGAAGAAGACATAAAAAAAACTATAGAAAAAAAGAATGACTAATTCAGGATAAAAATAAAATAATGCTTTGCAGTGGCAGGAATTTAACTGGTAAGCAACTGAAAAATGTACAAGTAGTTATCGTAAAAATTAACTGTTGATCATGAGTATAAAACGCTTTACAGCTTCCTGCACCAACGGGTCAAGATTTCCATTACGATCTTCAAATCCAATGTCATTTCCTAATGACCATAGAAATGTTTTATGGTTTCCGTTTGGAAGAACCAACTCAAAATCATATTTATTATCCGCAACCATTTTGATTATAACATTCGTTTCATCAGAAAGGGTAAAACGAATGGGATTTTCACTCGCCATGTCATACAAGAAACAAATACCGACCCAATTAAATTATTGTAATAAGTACAATACTAATTAATAACTTACCAATACTATTATTAAATCAGCATAAAAAGCTTAATGTTTATTATGCTGATTTTGATTATACATTTTTAAGCATTTGTTTTTTTTTGACGAAAACATTCACCATTTAAAAAAACCTTAATGAAAGAAGCGTAAAGTTCTATGCAGCATTTTCTGTTATTGGGTTGGCTTAGGTTTTGCCATTTCATTTTACATAATCATTAAAACATATTGTATGCCTACAGAAAAGATGAATAAAAAAACAGCTGAGGAAGGTGAAAACATTCAAAGAAAAAGAAAGGAAGCTGCGAAATCACCTACTGCAAAAAATGCTAAAGATCCAAAAGAAAAAAAGACTAAGATGAATAAAGATGTTGACCAGGAATAAACGCAAAGGCAACAGCATTTTATTATAAATATTTACTGAGATTTATGCGCCATCCACCAATTATTAAAGCTAGTAAGTAGTATTAAAGTTTAACAAGTAAACGCAGCAAATCATGTTTATCTTTCATTATGTGAAAGTTTTTCTATACATAATTTATTTTCTACAAAATGGCGGCGGTTTAAAATAAGTTACTAAGTTTACACTACAATCGCTCTATTCATCCTCACCAGCGATTTTGAAAATACACAAATTAATTTCCTTTTTTTAGATTATTGGTATTGATTGTTTTTGCTTAACAGGCAACATTCAGTTTATGCCTTTAAACATATTTAAATCGCTTAAGAGTTTTGCATAAACAAACAACATGAGTAAACTTGTACTATTGATTGATGACGACGAAGATGAAGGGCACATTTTTAAAGAAGCTTTGCAAAAATTACATAGCTCACATAAATTTATGTACATACAAAATGCAGAAAATGGCTTGAAGTTGTTAAACTGGCTTTTGCCTGATTATATTTTTATTGATATCAACATGCCTAAAATAGATGGCTTTGAATGCCTGTCGCAAATAAAAAAACTAAAAAATTTAAAAAATGTCCCTGTAATATTATATTCAACCGGGGCCAATCTATCAATAAGAACCAAAGCGCTGGAATTGGGCGCTGCGGATTGCATTGCTAAAACCTATTCCATTACTTCACTGGCAGAAAAGCTTTATAGCATTTTATCATCGAAACAAATTACTACAACAAATTCTATCCTTTAACGATTGTATCTACATTAAGATGCAATACCTGTCCTGTAATATAAGATGATGCATTTGTTGCAAGAATAAATAGCACAGAGCAACTTCAAGCTATGGTTGGCCACTACCACCTGCAGATCCATACACCTGCCCGTTTGCATAGCTCGCATCGTTTGCAGCAAGCTGTACATAAATTGAAGCAAGTTCAGCGGGTTGGCCAGGTCTTCCAAAAGGCGTTTGACCACCAAAGTTTTTTAATTTTTTCATTGATGCGCCACCACTTACCTGCAAAGGTGTCCAGATTGGTCCTGGTGCAACTCCATTAACACGAATGCCTTTCGGACCGAGTTGTTTTGCAAGCGATTTTACATAGTTCATAGTTGCAGCTTTTGTTTGCGCATAATCATATAAATCAGGTGAAGGATCATACGCCTGTTCGGAAGTTGTACCGATTATTACAGAACCCGGCTGCAAGCTTGGCAATGCCGCTTTTATAATCCAGAATGGCGCATAAATATTTGTCTTCATCGTCCAATCAAATTGCTCTGTGGTAATATCAAGAATTGATGCATGCGCCTGTTGCCTTCCAGCATTGCAAACAACTATATCAAGACCGCCCAAACCACTGATAGCATCCTGCACTAACTTTTGGCAAAACGCTTCATCACGAAGATCGCCGGGCAGTGCTATAGCGTTTCTTCCTTCTGCTTTAATCAATGCAATCACTTCCTGTGCATCAGGTTCTTCGGTTGGATAATAATTAATAGCAACATCAGCGCCTTCACGTGCATATGCAATTGCTGCAGCACGGCCCATACCTGAATCACCACCAGTTATTAAAGCTTTTCTTCCTTTTAACCGGCCAGAACCTTTATAACTTTTTTCACCATGATCTGGGAGGGGTTTCATTTTACTTGCCAATCCCGGCCACGGCTGAGATTGTTCTTCAAAGGGTGGCTTCGGATATTTGGTTACAGGGTTTTCAAGATCCTGCGGATCAGTATCAACATTTCTCTCATTAGCAAACACGGGTTTTACTGCTAATGATGCTAAACCTGCTCCCATACCTGCAATAACTTTACGCCTTGCAATTTTTTCATCATTCATAAATATATTTTTTGATTGATTAAGATTGAACTAATCTTTCAGAACCTAATTGTTGTAATGTTTGTATATGATACCTTATCCACTTGTAAAGAGGATAAATAATGTTGACAGAGGAGGGTTTCAACTTTTCCTTCTAAATACTGCGAACAGAACTATAATAACTATAATTACAATTGCAGCGCCTACCCAAACACCTGCGGAAAAAATGTTTCCGATAGCCTGGCAGGAACTAAAGACGACAGATAAAAGAATTAATGCTATAAACGATTTGATAAAGGGCATTGTAATTAGTTGAGAAGTAAATAAAGAGTTACACTTAGTAACTCTTTATTTACAAAGTTTATTAATCTTCTTCTTCAGTGGCTGCTTCGTAATTAACATCAGATTCTGCAATCTCTGTTAATAGCACATCTGTATCTTTTTCTTCCTGTAATGTTTGCTGTAATAAATCTGCAACATCATTCAACCCTAAAGTGATTGCCAATTGTGCTAACCCGCCGTAAGTAGAAATTTCATAGTGTTCTACTTTTTGTGCGGCAAGTATTAATCCTACATCACGTGTTGCTGTACCTTTTTCTGTTTCTTCAATAATACCAGTTCCTTCTTCAATAATACCCGCCATTGCATCGCATTTTTTTGCCTGTGCTTTTTTGCCTAACAATTCAAAGGCCTGTTCAAGCCTTTCTACATGCGTTTGCGTTTGTTGAAGGTGAGTTTCAAAAGCCTGCTGCAATTTTTCCGATGTTGCGGCTTTTTTCATTTTAGGTAATGTTTTAACGATGTTTTTTTCAGCCCAGTAAATATCTTTTAATTCATCTTCAAAAAAAGATTTGAGCATTGAATCTTCAGAAGCAATTCCTGCAGCATAATTTTTTGCTGTGTTTGTTTTTTGCTTTGAGGTTGATTTTGCCATAATAAAATGTTTTTAAATACTGTATCAATTTTGTGCCAGCTTTAAAAAACATTTCTTTATTCAATTTCTACCTGAAAATTTTTAAAAATATGTAAATATTTTTCTTAGATGAGTATGATATTACGCAAAGTCAATGCATAAAATGAGTATATAAATTAGCATTGTATATATTATGATTCCAGTTTTTGATTATATCGAATCACATCCCAATATTCTTTGCCATAAGAAACTAAAATTTCACTGCCTGCATTTATATCAACTACAGATACAATAAATACTTTGTTGCCGTCAACCTCGTACCTGCAATTATTTTTTAATCCTTTTATTTTAGTAATGCCTTTTGCGTCGTTGGCAAACCTTGCAAATGCTTTTTTGTAGTTCATTGCATCAATCACGCGATTGGAGTTCATATAAAATACATAAGCATTAAACACGGGTGATTTCTTTATGATTTTCCATGTTGTAATTTTCCCTTTGTATTCAATAATTCTTGTTTCTTTAGCAATAAACTGTTTCGTAAATAATCCTTTTCCAGAACCGGGAATGGTTGATCTTTTAACTACCAATTGCTTTTCAAGTAATGCCATAAATTATAAGATGATTTGATACATTTTAAAATATTTGTTTGCTTACATTATTATATAAAATGTATGCCGCACGATCATTTTATATTTTCAATTTAAAAAAATACTCCAACGAATTTAACGGGCAATTGCCGCAATCAATATGATATATAAAGCAATTATATGATGTATTAAGCAGATCAAAAAATAAACCCAGCCGTAATCATATCCAGTATAAATTCGCTTTATATTTTATGAAACAAAAAGGCCTGGCCAAAGTTGCCACAGGAATTAGCGGTTTAGATGAAATAACAGAAGGAGGATTTCCTAAAGGGCGACCAATATTAGTATGCGGAAGTGCGGGTTGCGGCAAAACTTTATTTGCGATGCAATTTCTTGCAAAAGGAATTACAGATTATAATGAGCCGGGTGTTTTTATGAGTTTTGAAGAATCAAAAAATGACCTTGCTGAAAACGTAAAATCTTTTGGCATTGACATTGAGAAATTAATTGTAGAAAAGAAACTGCGCGTAGATCATGTACAAGTGGAACGCGCGGAAATTGAAGAAACCGGCGAATATGATTTAGAAGCTTTATTTATCCGCCTTAATTATGCTATTGACAGCATAGGCGCTAAACGTGTTGTATTAGATACCATTGAATCGCTTTTTTGCGGCATTGATAATGATAACATTTTGCGTGCTGAAATTAGAAGGCTGTTTCACTGGCTGAAAGAAAAAGGTGTTACCACAATTATAACCGGTGAACGCGGCGATAAAACACTTACACGGCAAGGCCTTGAAGAATATGTTTCAGATTGCGTGATACTTCTTGATTTTCGTATAATTGAACAAATTGCAACCCGCAGGTTACGTATTGTAAAATACAGAGGTTCTACGCATGGCACAAACGAATATCCATTCCTGATTGATGAAAACGGCATCTCCGTTCTGCCCATTACATCATTAAAATTAGAACATAAAATATCCGATGCAATAATTTCAACAGGGTTAAAAGAAATAGATGAATTGTTTTTTAAAGGAGGAATTTTTGAAGGCAGCAGCACACTGCTTACAGGTTCAGCGGGCACAGCCAAAACAATACTGGCATCATATTTTGCAGCAAGCAGTTGTAAAAGAAAAGAGCGCACACTTTATTTTTCGTTTGAAGAATCTCCTCAACAGCTTGTAAGAAATATGAAATCTGTGCAGATAAAATTTGAGCCTTACATCAAATCAAAATTATTGCAGATACATGCATCACGCCCCTCATTACAAGGTTTGGAAATGCATCTTTTAACGATTCATAAGCTAATTGAAAAATATAATCCCAAGACTATTATTATTGATTCAATCAGCAGCCTGCTTTCAATTGGCACTATTGTGGAAGTTAGAGATATGCTGGTGCGCCTTATAGATATGCTTAAAATAAAACAACTTAATGCATGCTTTACTTCACTTACAAATGGTTTGGATATGAGCAGTAAAGATCTTACAGTGGATGCCGTGTCATCGCTTGCCGATATTTGGATCAATCTTGATAATGAAAAGATGCACGTGGCAAGGGAGCGGAGTTTACGCATTATAAAATCACGCGGGATGGGACATGAGATGGCGGTTAAAAATTTCATTATTACAGAGCAGGGAATAAAATTATTAAGTAACTGAATATTTAAAAATAATCTGAATTCGACAGAGCATTTTTATGGCTAAAGAAGAAAAATTTGAATTGCGTTTATACATAGCCGGGCAAACGCCTAAATCTATTCTTGCGTTGAAGAATATAACAAAATATTGCAAAGAACATTTAGATGGAAAATATAGTATAGAAGTAATTGACCTGCTGAAAAATCCGCAGCTTGCTGAAGGAGATCAAATATTAGCAATACCAACATTGGTACGTAAAGTTCCGGTGCCCATCAGGAAAATTATTGGTGATCTTTCAAACGAAGAAAGAGTGCTTGTTGGTTTAAATATACGTACCAGAGAATAAGTAAATCACCTTACAATGAAAACTGAACCCAAACATAATTTTGTAGTTGAAGGCAAACTTATTTTGCAATTGTATGTTTCGGGTATGTCATCAAAATCAATGGAAGCAATTGAAAACATAAAAAAATTATGCAGCGAACATTTACAAGATGCTTTCGAACTTGAAATAATTGATCTATATAAAAACCCTGATGTTGCAAGCGAGCAGCAGATTGTATTCAGCCCTTCTTTAATCAAACAAATGCCATTGCCAAAGAAAACCTTAATCGGAACTTTTTCAGACACAGAAAAAGTTATAAAAGGATTAGGAATACGTATAATAGAATGAGATGAAAACAACATCAAACGAACATCTTTTATCTAAAATTGATGAATTAGAAACGCGGTTAGCAGAAGCAGAGCAATTGATTGAAGCAATAAAGGCCGGTGAAGTGGATGCATTCGCACTTAACCGCGGCGATCAGGCAGAAATTTATACCTTACAATCCGGTGATTATGCCTATAGAATTTTGGTTGAAAATTTTGGTGAAGGCGCATTAAATTTAACCGAAGACGGCCTGATTGTTTATACCAATAAATACTTTCATGAACTTTTGAATTTGACTTATGAAGATGTAATTGGCACTTCTGTTTTTACATTTATTCATGATGAATCAAAAGAAAAATTTCAACAGATTTTTGAAAATGGATTGGCGGGAAAAAGTAAAGGAGAAATAAATTTAGTGGCGGCAGATAAACTGATTCCTGTATATGTATCGCTTACATCATTGCATCCTACACTATCAACCGTAGGAATGATTGTTTCTGATTTAAGCGAAAAGAAACAATACGAGCAGCAATTAGAAGACAAAAATATTGAGTTAGGTAAAAGCAATACCGAGCTTGCATCATTCAGTTATATCGCATCTCACGATTTGCAGGAACCGCTAAGAAAAATACAAACTTTTTCAGCAAGAATTTTAGAGAAAGACAACACCAATTTATCAGAAACCGGTAAAATGATGTTTGGAAGAATGCAATTAGCCGCTAAAAGAATGCAAACACTAATTGATGATTTGCTTGCTTACTCACGCACCAACACAGAAGAACGAAAATTTGAAAAAGTTTATTTAGGTAAAATAGTTGAAGAAGTTAAAGAAGATTTGCGGGAAGAGTTAAAAGAAAAAAACGCAACCGTAAAAACAAATGTAATGTGTGAGGCTTCGATACTGCCATTTCAATTCAGGCAGTTAATATATAATTTACTGAGTAACTCTTTAAAATTTTCAAAACCTGGGCAAGCACCTCATATAAAAATTGAAAGCGAGATAATAAAAGGATCACTTTTAAATGATGTAGATCTTGCTCCTGAAAAATTGTATTGCCATATTTCTGTAAGTGATGATGGCATTGGGTTTGAGATGCAGTATCATCAAAAAATATTTGAACTTTTTCAGAGGCTGCATGGTAAAGATGAATATCCCGGAACAGGTATTGGTCTTTCGATCGTAAAAAGAATTGTTGAAAACCATAAAGGCATAATTGAAGCACACAGCGAACTAAACAACGGAGCAACATTTGATATTTATTTACCTGCAGAATAATACATCTGTATTGCAAAAACTTTCCGAATAAATATTACCTGTAACCTTTAGCCTGCAACTGGAACAATTCAGCATATCTTCCATTCAATGCAAGCAATTCTTCGTGGCTTCCAATTTCAAGCAACTTGCCTTTATCTAAAACAAGAATCCTGTTTGCCATGCGCACTGTTGAAAAGCGATGTGATATTAAGATCGCTGTCTTGTCCTTTGTTAATTCAGCGAAGCGTTGAAAAACATCATATTCCGCACGTGCATCCAACGCACTGGTTGGCTCATCTAGAATTAATAATTGTGCATCTTTCATATACGCTCTTGCCAACGCTACTTTTTGCCATTCGCCGCCGCTTAGCTCAACACCATTATTAAATCTTCTGCCCAAAGCCTGTTCATATTGATTAGGTAATTTTTTTGCGAGTAAGCTTGCTAAACTTTTTTCTGCAGATTGTTCAATCAAAGCACGATTGTTTAACTCATCAATATTGCCAACGGCAATGTTTTGTGCAAAGCTCATTTGGTAACGCAAATAATCCTGGAAAATGATACCAATATTTCGGCGCAGCGCAAACAAATCATATTCACGCAAATCAATTCCATCCAATAATATTCTGCCTTCTGTTGGATCATATAAACGCGCAAGTAATTTTACCAATGTTGTTTTGCCTGATCCGTTTTCACCAACCAACGCCATTTTTTCACCTGCATGTAACGTAAAGTTTAGATGCCGGTTTGCCCAGTTTTCAGTGTTATGATATTTAAAGCCTACATCTTCAAAAACAAAACCTTGCTTAACAGGATTTGGAAACGGTACAGGATTTTTTGTTGTGGTAATGTTTGGCTGTATCTCGAAAAAATCAAAAAAATCACGCAGGTAAATGGCACCTTGCGATACACTTGTAAAACGCGATAAAATACCTTCCAGCAAACTTCTTAACTGCCTGAATGAACCTGCAAGAAAAGTGAGCGTACCAATTGTAATTGCGCCTGCAATTGTTTGTGTGATGATAACAATATATGCTGCGTAATAACCAACACTTCCAATCAATGCAAACAACGTTCCCCACGATGCACGCTTGATGGAAAGTTTTTTATTATCATCATAAAATTTATTGCTGAGTGTTTTAAAACGGGCAACTAAAAAATTAGAAAGATCAAACAGTTTTACTTCTTTCGCTGTTTCATCGCTGGCGCCGAGATAACGCATGTAATCAAGTTCACGACGTTCCGGTGTTTGTCCGCGTGTTAGCGCATAACTTCTGTCATTAAAATATGATTCACCTAAAAATGCAGGCACAATTGCAATCAGTAATAACAATATCAGCCACGGGTTAAATGCCATCAAACCTGCTGCTAAAAATCCCATCGTTATTAAATCCTGTACCTGTGCAAATACTTGTGATAATAATATTGTTCTTCCGATTGTTTGTTGCCTTGCACGTTCAAGCTTGTCATAAAATTCTGAGTCTTCAAACTGATCAAGATCAAGCGTGGCTGCATGTTCCATTATTCTTACCGAAGTATAATTGCTGAATAAATCGCCAAGCAAACTATCTACCAATGATGTTGCTCTTGCCAATGCATCTGAAATAATTGCCAGTGCAAATTCTGCAGCAACAAGTTGCCATAAAAATGTATGATCTGCTGAATGGTTTTTGCTGAGCATAACAACTTCATCAATTATCAGTTTGCCAACATATAAAATAGAAACAGGAATGGCTGACCTGATTAATCTTAATAAAGCATCTAATATTGTGTACCAATGATTGGTTTGCCAAACGAGCCTGAAAAATCTTGGTAAGTTGCCAAGTGCTGCAAATTTTTCTTTGAGTGTTGGCTTTGCTATTGTGTTGAATGAAGACCTTCTTTTCTCACCTGCCATTCCGTTGCTTTTACTCATCAAACAAAGTTAATTATCTAAGCAGTGATTTATTGATTCACCTGGTTACTGATTTAAAATCAAACAATAATACACGGTTAATGTTTTGTAACAGTTAACGGCATAATTATGGATTTATATTTTGAAAATATAATCATATGGATATAATTATTCAGCATTTAGGATTTCAGAAAAGTGAATCACTTGATAGTTTTATTCGTGAAA
>JBDUBY010000205.1:0-15386 GCA_040003735.1 Parafilimonas sp. | reverse complement strand
AACACAAATTGGCGAAGGCTGCGAAATTGTAAATGGAATTGTAGGTTATGGCTGCCGAATTTTCTATGGTGTAAAAGCTGTTCGTTTTGTAATGGCTTCGCATTCGCAGTTAAAGTATGGTGCGCGATTGATCAATTCTTATCTTGGCAGCAATGCAACAATTTCATGTTGCGAAGTGCTGAATTCATTGATCTTTCCTGCGCATGAGCAACATCATAATAATTCATTTTTATGCGCTGCCGTTGTAATGGGACAAAGCAATATTCCCGCAGGCGCTACTATTGGTTCCAATCATAATTCAAGAGCAGCAGATGGTGAAATTATTGCCGGTCGCGGATTTTGGCCTGGCTTGTGCGTAAGCTTAAAACACAACTCAAAGTTTGCAAGTTTTACAATGATCGTTAAAGGTGATTATTTATATGAGATGAATATCCTGTTGCCATTTTCATTGGTTAGTTTGAATTATAAAAATGACACACTTGAAATAATGCCTGCTTACTGGTTTATGCATAACATGTACGCGCTTGCACGCAATGAATGGAAGTATGCAGACAGAGATAGCCGCACAGAAAAATATCAGCTTCTTGAATTTGATTATTTAGCGCCTGATACAATAAAAGAAATGTTTGCTGCTTTACAATTGCTTGAACTATTTACAGGTAAATCATTTTATAAAAAGAATCATTTGGAAGGTGATGAGACAGCTTTTATAGAAAAAGGGAAATCATTATTAGAAGAAAAAGATGACATTATTAATGAACTTGAAATTACGGCTGATGGATTTGAGAATTCTAAACGCAAGGTGGTAATCAGGAAGCCACAACAAGCTTATAATGCTTATAAAGAAATGATCTTGTTTTATGGATTGAAACACCTGGTAACATCAATAAAAAATGAAAGTGTTACAGATATCAATACAATAAAAAAAGAGTTTCCATTAAATCACCAGGATCGTGAATGGTTGAACATTGGCGGCCAGTTGATTATTAAAGATGATGTGGAAGATTTGAAAAATAAGATCAAATCAAAACAAATAAATAGCTGGGATGAGTTACATGAATTTTATGCAAAAAAAGGAGACGGGTATTCAGTACAAAAAAAAGAAAATGCATTGGCAGGATTGTTGAAAATTGAAAACTTAAATGCAGAACAAATTACGAATGCACAGCTTGAAAAATGGCTGGATAAAGCCGTTGAGATTACTGCATTGATAACAGAAAACATAAGTGCATCAAGAAAAAAAGATTATACAAATCCATTCAGGAAAATGGTATATAATTCCGAAGCCGAAATGAATGTTGTACTTGGAAATTTTGACGAAAACAGCTTTGTTCTTCAACAAGAAAATCAGTTTGAAGAATTTAAAAACCAGGTAAAAGAAATCAAATCAAAACTAAAAATTACCTGATGCACTTATTTATTTAATGATACTTGTTTCAACCGAAACAATAAAGTGAAATTAAATATTAGTTGGAAGTAATACATATCCGTTTTTAACACTGAAGAATTCTTTAATTGCAAGTAAAATAGTTTTCATACTATATAATTTTTATTGATTAAGTAATACGCATATAGGATGATTTACAATGAAAAAGATTTAATCATGCATTACTAAAGTGATGTTAAACGAGCGTTAGTTTATAAAAGAAATATTTTTACACTGATTAAACTTTCCAATAAACCTTCATACAACATTGTTGATATATACTTATCCGGTTATTTTTGTTGATTATTATTTTACATTATAAATCACTTCTTAAAATTTCGTCATGAAAAGATCTCTGTTGCTATTTATTCTACCATTATTATTTAGCAGTTTTAGCTTTATAAATTCAAATGAATTAACTGATGCAGAAAGAAAATTTGCAGTTGATCATTTAAATAAAACCCGTGCAGATCTTATAGCATCGGTGCATGGTTTATCTGATGCGCAATTAAATTTTAAAACAGCACCTGACCGGTGGTCTGTGTTAGAATGTGTGCAACACATAACATTAGCATCGCAAGGTTTATTTGGCCTTGTTCAACAAACTGCAAAAACACCAAATGACAGCAATTTTAAATCTGGTGTTACAGATAGTATGTTTATTGTTATGGTTGAAAACAGAACGCAAAAAGCACAAGCGCCTGAGCCATTTAAACCTGTGCATTCTCCTTATAAAGATTTAGACGAAACATTAAAAGCTTTCAATGCAGGAAGAGATAGTTTGATCAATTATGTACAAACAACAAATGATGATTTGCGTGCTCATGTTACCAATCTTGGGTTTGCAAAAGTTGATGCTTATCAAGTGATACTTTTAATTTCAGCGCATACAAACAGGCACATGCAACAATTAGATGAGGTAAAAGCTGATGCTAATTTTCCTAAACAATAAAACTTCTTTTAATATTTTTAAAGCTGCCATCAGGCGGCTTTTTTTATTTGTAAGCTTTGGCATAATATTTTGATTACTTAAATATGCCTTCACTCAAAAAAAATAAACAGGTCAATCCACTTGCTCTGCAAGGAATAAAATCTGCGTTTCCTGAAAATATTTCTCCTATGCTTGCAACGCTTGTTGATAAGCCTTTTGATGAAGCTGGTTGGATATATGAAGTGAAATGGGATGGTTATCGTGTAATTGCATATTTAAAAAATGGTGAAGTAGAAATGCGTTCGCGCAACAATAAATCTTTTAATGAAAAATTTTATTCTATTTACGATACTTTAAAAAAATGGAAAATAAATGCCGTTGTAGATGGAGAAATAATTGTAATTAATGATAAAGGCATTTCAAATTTTGGCAACCTGCAAAACTGGCGAAGTGAGGCTGATGGGGAATTGGTTTTGTACTTATTTGATGTGCTTTGGCTTGATGGTCATAGTTTGATGGATTTGCCTTTAACGCAACGCAAAGAAATATTAAAATCAATTGCGCCGGATTCAGATAGCATTCGTGTAAGTGAAAGTTTTGATACGGGCGCAACTGAATTTTTTGAAGTAGCAAAAAAATTAAACCTTGAAGGCATTATTGCAAAGCGGGTGGATAGCGTTTATCTTACTGATAAGCGTTCAAGAGATTGGTTGAAAATCAAGACAGGAAAAAGGCAGGAAGTTATTATTGGCGGATTTACAAATAATGAAGGAAGTAATAAACCTTTCAGTGCATTGTTGGTTGGCGTAAACGAAAATGGAAAACTGCATTACACGGGCAAAATTGGAACAGGTTTTTCGCAGAAGCTTCAGAAAGAAATGATGCAGCAGTTCGCCCCGCTCATCACAAATAAAATGCCTTTTGATTTTGAACCGGATGTAAATAAGCCATCACGTTTCCGGCCAAATCCGCCAAAAGCAACAGCAACATGGTTGCAGCCAAAATTAGTGTGTGAAGTATCATATGCAGAGATTACTTCAGATGGTGTAATGCGCCATCCTTCTTTTGAAGGAATGCGCATTGATAAAAAGGCAAAAGATATTAATCTTGAAGAAGAACAACATACTGATGAAGTAATTACTGAAGAAGAAAAATCATTGATAAAAAATGTAGAAAAAGAATTTGACATGAAAAAGAAACCTGCTGCAGCAAAAAAATCTGCAAAGAAAGATCTCACATCAAAGCTTTTAAAAGGCGCAGAAAATAAAGACCGCAGAACTTTACTTAATCCAACTGAAAAAGCGCAAACAAAAACTATAAATGGCCATGATATAACTTTCAATAATCTTGATAAAATTTACTATCCTGCAATAAAAGGTCAGAAGGCAGTTACCAAGCGTGACGTTATAAATTATTATTACCAGGTTGCGCCTTTTATGTTGCCGTTTATGAAAGATCGTCCACAAACATTAATACGTTATCCAAACGGCATTAAAGGTGAAAGTTTTTATCAGAAAGATGTTACAGGAAAAGTTCCTGAATGGATTGAACAGTTTCCTTACAGCAGCGATGCAGGTGGCAACAGGAATTTTATGATTTGCACAAATGAAGCAAGCTTGTTATTGATTGCATCAATGGGTGGATTGGAAATGCATCCATGGAGCAGCCGCGTACAAAAACCAAATAATCCTGACTGGTGTATCATTGATCTTGATCCATCTGATAAAACAACTTTTGACCAGGTTATTACAGCAGCGCAAACAATAAAAAAATTGTTAGATGAAATTAATGTTGATGCTTTTTGCAAAACATCAGGTGCAACGGGTATGCATATTTATATGCCGCTCGGTGCAAAATATACATACGAACAAAGCAAAGAATTTGGAAGAGTGTTGGTCACAATTATTCAATCGCAGATACCAAAATTTACAAGTATTGAACGCATTATTGAAAACCGAAAAGGAAAAATGTATTTAGATTTTTTGCAAAATCGTCCGCAGGCAACATTGGCTGCGCCTTATTCTTTGCGGCCAAAACCCGGCGCTACTGTTTCTATGCCTTTGCATTGGGATGAAGTAAAAAAAGGGTTAACGATGAAGCATTTCACCATTTTTAATTCAGTGGAAAGGATAAAAGAACAGCCCGATATTTTTAAGGCTGTAATTGGAAAAGGGATTAATCTTAAACAAGCGTTGAAGAAAATTGAATCAGTTTTTGGGGAACAGCAAATGCATGAATCTTTAAGAGGATTGTAAACAGAATATTTAATTGAAACTATATTAATTGGTTTTTTTATTCAAAATAATCTAACAAAAATATCTTCACAAGCTTTAGCTGCCGTCATAATTTAAATACATTCGTTTAAATTTTTCTATGCGTTTACCACAATATAAATCTACTAAAACCTTAAAGCTTTCGCTTACGCTAATTTTATTTACTGCGGCAACATTTAATTTAAAAGCACAAACCTGTACCAAGGCTTTTCACATTGTTGTTTTAGGTTCATCAACTGCATATGGAGATGGTGCATCAAGTGGTCACTCCTGGGTGGCTTTATATACAAGCTATTTAAAAAATATCAACCAAAATTATATAGTTGATAACCTCGCAGTTCCCGGTACTACTACTTAATCTGCGCAGCCTGATAATTATGTTCCGCCAAAGGGCAGGCCAGCGCCGATTGTTGGCCATAATATTACAACAGCGATCAAGTTAAAAGCAGATGCAATTATTATCAATTTTCCAACTAATGATGCAGCTTCAAATTTTACATTAACTGAACAACAAAATAATTTTAAACGCATCAGTACCATCGCAAAGAATCATAACATACTTGTTTGGGTTGCTACCACGCAGCCTCGTGATAATTTTACCACACAACAAGTCGGCAGTCAAAAAAAATTATTTACATGGATAGAAAATTTTTATAAAGGCTATTCAATAGATTTTCAAAACGGGCTTGCTTCAGCCAAAGACAGTATTTTATCTAAATATAACGCCGGTGATGGCATTCATTTAAATGATGCAGGCCACAGAGTTTTATACCAGCGCACAGTGGCTAAAGATATTCCTGATTCTTTATTCAATGCAGTAACTAAAATTCCACTTTCTGATAACATTAAAGTCGATTCAGTGAATGGAAATGCGATTGGTAACAAAAAGAAATCACAGCCATATGCAGCACAGGAAAAGTGATAAATATTTACTTGAATTTTTAAAGAGATTTATTAATCCATCTCACCTGTATTTAACCAGCGTGTACATGCTTCGCCAAGATTTTTAATGCACATCTCTTCATAACGCTCATTGTCTTCTTTTGTAAGCAATTCTTTCCATCGTCCGTTTGTTCCTTTATTAATAAAAGTATCTGAACCACCATCCCAAAAAGCACCGCCCAGCGGAACGCTTTTTACAGAGTTTTTTTTCATGTAATCGAAACTGCAATGCTCAAGAATGGCATTCCAAATTGAAGGATCAATTTCTATATTAAGAAATGCAGCCAGCTTTTTTATTTCACCAGGCATATCTTTTTTCAATTTTGCAAAATGTATTAGATGAACATTTGAAAGATTTCTAATCTGCCACCATGATCTTATATTCTCCCAAAACGACCAGAACGGAAAACCATCTTTGTTAAGCCAGTCCCTGAAATATTCAACAATGTTTCCAGTTGGTTTTTCAATGGGCGGGCCAACTCTTCCTGGCGTATCATTCAAAGCTTCATACCAGAATTTATTAGCATTTGCATGATGGTTATACAAACTCCACACTACATCGCGGCCATCTCTTCCGATATAAATATATTTTGCTTTTGCAGAAAACACCAACGCATCAACAGGTAAATGTGTTTTTATAAACCGCCTGTGTTGCTGCTGCTCAAGGGCCGGCAGTTTTACTTCTTTTGGCGGAACACGCAAATCAAGCCACGGCGACATTTCAGCAACTTCCATATTTTCTGCTGCATTAAAAATAAGTTGCGAAACAATTTGTTGCAACCAGGTTGTTCCCGATTTTGCGTATGTAGCAATAATGATATCATCATCTCTGAAAATAAAATCATTCCAAATGGTAGAATCAAAATGATGACTGTGTAATTCGCGTGTTTTTGTTGGCAGGTTCATCGTTTGCATGTGAGCTAATTTTGGTTAGAGAACTAATATACGATATTATAAAAAATAATACCCGTCTATTTCCAAAAATTTATAACCCTAAGGAAAGATATCTACATAAAAAAAGCATCATTTATTAATGATGCTTTTTTAAAATAATATTAATATTTATGCTTAAGCTTCCTTATCGGCGCTTTTAACGAGATCAATAATTTCTTCAGGTGACTGATGAACACCAAAACGTTCGCCGCCGACCATTTGAATCATCGTTTGTACTGTATCATTATAATTAAGACGTTTTATAGAAGATATGTTATCAGCATTGATTACTGTTTTGCCATCATGTGTTTCTTCTAATGTATCAAGTTTAATAAAGTGTGCTTTCATAAATTAATTTTATTGTAATGATAATTGTAAAAAACCATGCCAAAACAAGTTGAAAGCACTTTCCGCAAAATGATTAACATGAATGCATAAAGCGTGATTCAAACTTTAATGATGTTACTCATTAAATAATTTCTTGTATAAAAAGTTTATAAATCTTACTTCCAATCTTTTTCTTAAAAATTAACTCATCATTCATCACACATACTTTACCATTTGTGAAATAAAAAATACCGCTTATATCAGATTTAGTATAACAAATTGTGAATGCATTATACCTTTATGTCTCCAAACAAACAGGAGTTTATCTCCTAAAATTATGAAACATAAATTGCTGTCTGCACGGTTTACCATTTGCAGATTAAGGGAAAACCCACCAGGAATCTTCAACCTGTTAATACTTACACAGTAAAGATTTAAACAACTATTTAGAGTTAGCTATTAAGGATTTAAAAAATCAAAACAATGAAATCAATTGTATTGATTATTGCCTGTATTGCTATCATAATACTTGCAATATCTAAATGCAACAACGCACAAAAAAATAAAGCTATCCGGCATTCGGCTGAAGTAAAAACGCCAATAAAAAATGCACCGAGGCTATTGCCCGTGGAAAAAAATATTTGGCCTATAGCGGAGTATTAAACTGTTATATTAAGATTATTCCCGACCTTATTGTAAGCGGAAGTGAAAGCAGCGAAGGAATTTTAAGTGTATTGATGGTTCTACAATTATAGCAAATGATTAAAGATAAAAATGCACAGGATTAATTCTGCCTTAAATTAAAATTAAGAAGCGTGGAAACCCCTCAGTTTTTTATTTTATGTATATCACAAAATTGGCAATCATCATTCACTTTTAATATCCAGATTTACAAATTCAATCAACATCTTCAATCATTGCTCTCCTTTAAACAAAAAACCAAACAGTTAATTAAAACTTGTTTGGCTTTGCTTTATAGAAACATTTAAACTACTATTGATAACCGGGGTTTTGCTG
This sequence comes from Parafilimonas sp., assembly GCA_040003735.1. Classification (GTDB taxonomy): domain Bacteria; phylum Bacteroidota; class Bacteroidia; order Chitinophagales; family Chitinophagaceae; genus Parafilimonas. The sequence continues at coordinate 7,537 of JBDUBY010000205.1, read as the reverse complement.
GATATTTGGATTTGCTTGTAATTCGGTTTTTGGAATAGGAGCTATCCTGTGAAAATCTGAATAGGTGATTGATAAAGGAGCAGGAATTGAACCATTATTCGCAACTCTTGTGATGTCTCTTTGCAAACGATTCAAATCGTAAAACCTGTCGCCTTCAAATGCCAACTCTTTTCTTCTTTCTGTAACAATATCATTTAAAAGATCTGAACCCGTCGAGTTATAACCTGCAAAAGCCGGATCTCTTGTTTGTACCAATGCATTTAAATATGCAAGTGCATCATCTTCATTACCTGGTAAAGATGCTTCTGCAGCGATGAGATATACTTCTGATAAACGAAGCACTTTTATATTGTCTTTATCTTTTGTATTGTTTTCATTTTGATATTTATACACTATTACTGCTGGCACTCCGGCTTTTGTATAATAAGGAATTAAAACACTTTGGCGAATATCTGTCGCGCTATATAAATCATATAAATCTGATGATGCATAAATATCCTGGTAAGTGTCAACATAAATTCCACCAAGATCATCCGGGCCGTTGTTATTGATGATATCCTGGTCAATTTCAAACATCACTTCTACTGCATCTGTTTGAATGCCGGGATTTGTCCAGAAATCATCATATTTATCAAAACTCACTAAAGAAAATTCGCTGTTATTGATTACATCAACTGCTGCATTTTTTGCATCAACATTATCATCCATATATAAATATGCTTTTGCCAGTAAACCTTCAATTGCATATTTGCTTAACGTGATCGAATTTGTGTAATCAGGCGCTGTTTCAAAAGCTGTTTTATAATCACTGATTATTTGCGCATATACTTCTTTTACTGTATTGCGTGAAGGCTTAATATTTGGATCGTAATGCAAAACAAGCGGCACACCTGTATCATCAGGATTATCTGTATATGGCCTTGCATAAGCATTCACCAATTTAAAATACATTAAAGCTCTTATTGCATAAGCCTGTGCCTTTATCGCATCAACATTATCTCCTTTTACATCTGCATCGATTACTGTATTTGCACGTAAAATAACCGTATAAACATTATCCCACATCTCAGTATAAGTGCCATCGGTTGCTGTAAAATTGTATTGAAATTGTGGAATATATCTGCCCGAGTTTACTCCTTCAATAAAACCGTTATCTGCCTGTATATCTCCAATCACAGGAAAATCGCGGCCATATACGCCAACTGAACGCATACCCGAATAAGCGCCGTTCAATGCATTTTGTAAAGCCAATTCTGTTGTAATGGCATCGCCTGTATTTATACTTCCAAGCGGGTTTCTGTCAGTAAAATCTTTTGAGCATGATGCCATCAAAAGCATTAATGCAGTAACCGGTATTGAAATCTTATTAAGTATCTTATTCATTTTTATAAAATTTAATAGTTAGGATTTAGGGTTAAAAACCAATTTTAATTCCTGCTGCAATTGTTTTAGGAATAAATACATCAAAATCGTTTATGCTTTGAATACCTGCTTCAGGATCGAGCGGTACCCATTTATCTTTTGTGAATGTTAGTATGTTTGTACCACGCACATACACTGACGCATTTGTGATATTCCATTTTTGTGTTAGTGCTTTGGGAAAGGCATAAGACAATTGAACATCGCGCAGCCTTACATAACTTCCATTATATAAATAACGTGTTGAAGCCGCATTAGAATTAAGATTACCACCAAGTATTATTTTAGGAACATTGGTTTTATCACCAGGTTTTTGCCATCTTGTTAACTGGCTGGTGAACTGGTTTAAGCCGCCTAAATAAGCGCCATCACTCATAGAATAACTATCCCAATTATCATAAATATAATTGCCGTAATTATAATAGAATTGTGCACTTAACGAGATGCCTTTGTAAGTAAATGTATTTTGGATTGAACCAAAATATTTTGGTGATGCAGACTTACCTGATAACAACGAAGGCGCTTGATTAATATCGTTTGTTGTTTTTGAATGTATATCATCAGTGTACCAAAGCGGATCACCATTTGCAGGATCAACACCTGCCCATAATGGAATATAAAATTCCTGTACATCATGCCCTGCAGTAATGTTGAATAAGCCATTTGAAATAGGATTGCCTTTATATAAATCCAGCACTTTATTTTTATTAAAAGCAATATTGAATTCAATATCCCATATAAAATTTTTTGTTACTACAGGTTTACCACCAAGCGCAATTTCATAACCTGTGTTTTTAATACTGCCTACATTAAATAGTTGGTTTGCAAAACCAGATGTGCCTGAAAATGGAACCGCAATTAATAAGTCAGATGTTGTGCGGTTGTAATAATCAAAGCTTCCATTGATCCTGTTTTTAAGCAAGGAAAAATCAAAACCAACATCTATAATTTTATTTTTTTCCCATGTAAGATTACTGTCGCCAACATTTGTTGGAGCGCCGCCAACCTGGCTCGCATACGTATTGCCAAAACCATACGTAGCAAGAGCCTGGTAATCTCCAAAACCTAAGGCATTGCCATTCTCACCATAAGATGCCCTTAATTTTAGAACATTGATAAAATTATTTTCTTTCAGAAATTCTTCTTCGCTTATATTCCATGTGCCACCAACAGAAAAGAAATTTCCCCATTTATGATTTGCACCAAAAACAGATGAACCATCTCTTCTAAAACTTCCTGTAGCAACATACTTATCTTTATAATTCACTACAAGATTTGATAAATAAGAAACCGTTGCATTTTCATTTGGCAGAGAAAAAGCAGATGTTGGCGTTGCTGCAACATTCAAATATTTCAATCTTAAAACACCTGGAAAAACCTGGGCACCTGCCTGCAAAACATAGTTGTTGTAGTACTGAGATTCGTAACCTCCGTAAATATCAAAATAGAAATCTTTATCTGCGTTTAATGCATGTTTAAAATCGAGAAGATTTGTCCATGTCCAGTCGAACACGCGGCGATTTGACGCAAGTCCCAAACCACCATTTGATTCTCCATCACCATAAAACGGGTTCTGATATAGGTCTTCTGCAACAGTTAAATATTCTGCACTATACCGGCTTGTAAATTTTAATTCGGGAATGATAGCATACTCTCCTGAAACATAACCTCTGAAATTAATTTGCTTTGCAACACTGTTATCTAATGCCTGAATCGCAACAGGATTATACGGACCCGCATTATCGGGAAACTCACCATCAGGATCGTTACTTCCATATCTTAATGAACCATCTTTGTTATAAGGCGTGTACCATGGCAATAAAAAATAAGAAGATATAACAGGATTGCTAAAATTACCGGTATTTGTTGGTGTATGTTGCCGGCTATAACTTCCATTTATACCTGCTGTAAAAGTTAGTTTGTCATTTGGTTTATGTGTTAATGAAAGACTTCCGTTGTAGCGTTTAAAATCAGAACCTATAACTGTCCCTACCTGGTTAAATACACCGGCAGAAGTATAAAACTGAGTTTTATCTGTACCACCTGAAAGACTTAAATTATATTGAGATTGATCGCCTGTTTGCGTAACTACATTATACCAATCTGTATTTGTTTTTGTAAAATCTGTTGGAATGCCATACACACTTTCATAAAAATCATCTGCTTGCTTATTGTTGTTTGCATAGCCTCCGTTAATAGTCGCTTCGCGCAATAATGTTTGACTTTGTTCGCTGGTTAAACTTTTATTTTTATCATTTTTATATGCAATTGTATTGGCGCCCCAGTCAGATGCAATGTTTAATACTGTTTTACCTGCCTTACCTTTTTTTGTTGTAACGATGATAACGCCGTTAGCGCCACGTGAGCCATAAATAGAAGTGGCCGCAGCATCTTTTAAAATAGTGATGCTTTCAATATCATCAGGATTTAAACCGCTTAAAGCATTTGCTGTTGTTGTTTCAGAAGTTAAGTCACCAATTGTTGCAACAACGCCATCAATTACCCACAACGGAGCAGCACTTGCATTAATAGAACCAATGCCACGAATACGCACATTGGTTGCAGAGCCAGGCGCACCTGATGCAGAAGTTGATTGAACACCGGGCGCTAAACCCTGCAATGCTTTATCAATTGATGTAAAAGGTTTATCAGAAATTTCTGTGCCTTTAATTGTTGCAACTGAACCTGTAACATTTGTTTTTTTCTGCGTGCCGTAAGCAACTACTACAACCTCGGAAAGATTTGATGTAGAAGGTTGCAGTTTAACAGTAACAGTTGTTGCTGAAGTTATATCAGCTTCCTGTGTTGCAAAATTTACAGAAGTTATAATCAGTGTTGTTACTGATGAAGGTACTGAAAGAGAAAATGTTCCGTTTGCATTGGTGGCTGCGCCGATTCTCGTTCCTTTTGCAAGCACTGTTGCATTAGGTACCGGTGAGGAATTCTGATCAACAACAGTTCCCGTAATTGTACGGTTTTGCGCATACATTCCAACGCATAAAAACATTAATAGAATTGTACATAGTGATCTCATAAAAACATTTTGATAAGTTAATAGCTAATGAAAACAGTTAATGAAACATGTGCATTAGACAATATGTTATTGACAAATCAAAATGCTGTTATGCTTGATGTACAGCATGCATTAAAAACTGAAGCCGGAAATTGAATTACTTAAACGGGAATTATTAGTACTGAAAAATTAATTGATAGCTTTCTTTAAATTAATTTTTAAATCAATTAAAATTCTTTCGGTTTCAATAAGCATTTTTAGTTCATGGCTTTGAGGATAAATTAAATCGAGCCTTTTTGAAATATTCTGCAAAATAATATTACGGCCATTTGTAAGTGAAGATGTTTCTATGGGTTTGTTCCAGTTCAGTTTTATATCTATCATTTCATGCTGTAATAAAACAGTTATGTTTAATGTTGGATTTTGTAAAGCATAACTGTTTAATTGCTTAAAAGCATTTTCAACAAGTGGAAGTATGATGAACGGCGCAATAGTTTCAGAAGAAAGCGATGTACTGATAGAAGCATTTACAGTAATTTCTTTTTCTGCAGTTAATTTTTCAAGATCAATATATTCCTGGAGCAATGCAAATTCTTTGTTCAAAGAAACTTTTGAAGATGCATTTTCATACAATATATAAAGAAGAAGATGCCTGATTTTTTTTATTGATTGTGCTGCCACCAAAGGTTTTTCGTTAGCGATAATTTCCATGCGCGTTAAAAGGTCTGTAAGAAAAGCAGGTTTAATTAAACCCTTTTGTTCACTGGGATTTATCTTTTGTTTTTCTTGTTTGATAAGATCAATTTCTTGCTGCTTTATATACCAGAGTTTGCCCAGTTTAATTGATGCAGTCATACAACCTTCCATATTTATCTGGCTAAAAAGAATAAAAAAATCATAGGTGTAGTTTGGTGGTGTACTCATAGAAGTTTTCATGCCAAACCAGTCTCTTATAAATGGCGCAATAAACGTTGCATTTAATTCATAAAGCGCTATAAATGCAAAACTTGCTGTAAGCCATAAAAACAACATTGTTATATATCTTCCTTTAAATAAAAATTTTGGAAACAGGTAATAAATAATGAAATAACAAAAGCACATATCTAAAGGCGTGGATTCAGCTTGTTCAACTAAAGATTCAAAAAAGCTTCTCGAAAAACCCCACCTGGGAGCAGCAATCAAAGCAGAAATTGTTGCATAATATAATATCCACAAACTCCAAAATGTTGCATGACGGCTTAAGCGATAAGATTGCTTGTTGGAAAAGACAAAAGGGTAAATATTCATTTATATTTTTCTCGCTTTGACGTAGTCTAAAATAAAAGGATTTTATTTTCCTGTAATAAAAAAAGTACAGGTGGTAGAAACCACCCGTAGTTTGTCTAAAATGAGAAAAAAATTCAATCCTTATTTGTCAAACATATTTTCTGTTTGCTGCTAAATTTTCTTAAACCTTACTGAAGCCTGAATTTTTTTAGCCGAAGCCTGATTTCACAGAATTTAATTGTCTAACTATTCAAGAGCATTATTTTTTATTAGCGCCGTTTGTAACTATTAACTTTTTAAAAACGTCTTCGTGATAAATATTACACTTCCAATTATTAATTATGGAACCTGCCGCGACTATCAATATATTTTCGCAAACAGATAAAAGCCTTTTTAAAAAAGATCTTCTTATAAAGCTTTTAGGTGCTCCTGTTTTAGCCATAGCAATTGTAAACCTTACCAAGATTATAACTAACGTTCGTTATAATGCCTTACATCTTTTAATAAACTATAGTTACTTTATTGTCATGGCCTTGGCAATATGGCAAGGCAATGTGCGGCTGTTGATATACCTGAAAAAAAACCTGCAGATTCCGGCAAATGCATATTATAAAACGGTATTAATATTATACGCGTCTATTGTTTTATACACGGCTTTGCTTGCAGCAGGCGGCCTTTATTTATGGCTTACATTTTCTAATGAAGATTATTCTGCTCATCAAAACGTTTTTACTGCAGTTGTTGTCATAACAGTATCGGCTTTGTTCATAACAAACTTATACGAGATGTTTTATTTGAAAGAGCAGCAACAGGATATTGAAAAAAGAGCAGAACAATTAAACATTGCAAAAACACATGCAGAGCTGGTTGCTTTAAAAAACCAGATTGATCCGCATTTTCTTTTTAATTCGCTTAATACATTATCATACCTTATTTCATCAGATCCGGTTAATGCAAGATTGTATAATGATACGCTTGCAAAAGTGTATCGTTATATTCTTATCAACAGGGAAAAAAATCTTGTAACAGCAGGAGATGAGATAGAATTTTTAATCAACTTCTTTTACCTTCTTAAAATAAGATTTGATAATGCTGTTAATATGATCATTGAAATAAAAAGTGTATTTGCTGAAGAGCTTTTTCTGCCGCCAATATCGTTGCAGATATTGCTTGAAAATGCAATTAAACACAATGAACTTAGTATTACAAATCCACTAACTATTCATGTAGCTGTATCGCTGAATTACATTACTATTAAAAACAGGATTATACAAAAAACTTACAATCCACCATCAACAGGAACTGGTTTAAAAAATCTTGATAACCGTTATAAACTTCTTACCGGTAAAAATATTGTTGTGTATAAAAGCAACGAGAATTTTACTGTTAGGCTGCCACTTTTAAATCCGCAACCATGAAAATTTTTATTATAGAAGATGAAACGCCTGCGCTTGAAAATTTAAAAATCTGTGTTGCAGGTATTGATGGCAACAACGAGATTGTGGGAACATCAACCAGTGTTGCAGATAGCATAAACTGGTTAAAAAATAATGCTATGCCCGATTTGATTTTGATGGATATACAACTTTCAGACGGGCTTTCTTTTCATGTGTTAAAGGAAGATAATGTAAAATGCCCGGTAATTTTTATTACAGCTTATGATAAATATATGATGGATGCATTTGAATATAGCTGCATTGATTATTTATTAAAACCGGTTGACTGTAATAAGCTCACAAACGCTTTAAATAAGTATAAAAATTTAAAAAATCATTTCATAAATAATTACGCTTCAATTTTTGAATACCTGCAAACATCTAAAAAAAATAAGTCAAGAAT